>NZ_JBCEWQ010000075.1:0-41729 GCF_038448545.1 Streptomyces sp. CLV115 | reverse complement strand
GGCGCCCTCGGCCTCGATCTCCGGCAGGATGTCGAGCGCCTTGCCGACCCGCTGATCGACGACGTCGCCCAGCCCGGCGCGCTCGATGTTGTCCCGCGCGGCCCTGGCGAAGAGAATTCCCGATTCGATGGTGATCAGCTTTCCGTCCGCCGGCAGTGCCCGTGCCAGCCAGATGGTGCTGTAGCCGCCGAAGGTGCCGATCTCAAGAATCGACCGGGCGCCGCCGATCCGTGCCAGCAGATGGAGCAGCATTCCCTGATTGGGCGCTACCTCGACGTCGGGGAGACCTGCTTCCACGCTCATTTTGGAGGCCTTCTCCAATGCGGGATCGTGCGATATCAGCAGGCCGTTGGTGTACGAGTCGATCGCTGTCCACTGGTCCTGGTTCATGGCTCCTGCTTCGATGAGAAGTGGGCTGGGGGTGCGGTCCACGCATACCGAGAAGATTGAGCAGGGGAAACCATATAGCGATTGCCGGCGGCTGGGGAGCGGTGGTCGCCCGAACATGTCCGCCGCGCCCCGGCCGCCCCGTGTCAGCGGGCGCGGGTCGCGGCGAAGTGGATCAGCGCCCGCATCGTGTCCGGCACCGGGGCCGTGACCGAGGCGCCGAACTCCTGGCCGGCCGAGGGGCCGTCGAGCTCCGCCCGGTGGGTGACGCGCGTGCCCCCGGGGACTCCGGCCAGGTGGTAGGTGAACCGCAGCAGCGTCCCGTCCGGGATGCGCACCTCGGTGGTCAGGGAAGTGCCGGGAACGACGCTGGGGATGGTGAGGTCGGTCGGCGGCAGTCCGTGCAGGTCCAGCGTGCCCCGCACGCCGGGGGCCAGCGGCCCGTCCAGGGTCAGCTCGCGTACCTCCTTGTCCCACTCGGGCCACAGGGCCGGGTCGGCGTAGCAGTCCCAGACGGCGGGCTGCGGCAGGGGCGTTTCGACGCTGTGCTCGTACGTCCACATGGGGAACAACCTCCAGGGGTCGGACCAGTGATCAAGGTCGAACAATGCTAGCCTATGATTGCCATCAGGAAATCAATTGGCGTAGTGTGACGGAAGCGGTGCCGGTACGGCGGGCGGAGGTTGCGAACCATGACGGGCGGGACGAACACGCGATTCGGCGGCGACATCGTTCTCGGTGGCGTCCGGGAGAACAACCTCAAGAGAATCTCGCTGACCATCCCCAAGGGGAAGATCACCGTATTCACCGGCGTATCCGGCTCCGGAAAGTCATCGGTCGTCTTCTCCACGATCGCCGTCGAATCCCAGCGCCAGCTCAACGAGACATTCCCCTGGTACGTGCGCAACCGGCTCCCCCGGTACGAGCGTCCGCGCGCCGAAGTGATGGAGAACCTGTCCACCGCCATCGTCGTAGATCAGAAGCCCATCGGCGGCAATTCGCGCTCGACCGTCGGCACCATGACCGAGGTGCACCCCATTCTGCGGGTGCTGTTCTCGCGTTTCGGGAAACCCTCCGTCGGCCCGTCGAACCTCTACTCCTTCAACGACCCGCACGGCATGTGCGAGAACTGCGAAGGGCTGGGCCGCGTCACGACGGTGGACCTGCACCGGCTGCTCGACGGGAGCCGAACGCTCAACGAGGGCGCCATCGCCTTTCCCTCGTTCGCGGTCGGCACCGCCCAATGGCAGCTGTACGCGGAATCAGGCCTCTTCGACCCCGACAAACCACTGGCGCGCTTCACCGATCAGGAGCGCGAAATCTTCCTGTACGGCGGCGGGTTCCGAGTCGACCGCCGCAGCCGGCACGGCGTCCACAGGAACGAGTACGAGGGAGTGGTCACCCGCTTCACTCGCCGCTACCTCAAACGCGACGCGCACACCCTGAGCGACCGCGACCGGGAGGCCGTGGCCCGGGTCGTCACCGAGGGCCCGTGCCCGGAGTGCGGGGGAGCCCGGCTCAACGCCGCGGCCCTGGGCTCCAGGATCGGTGCGCACAACATCGCCGACTACGCGGCCATGGAGATCCGCGAACTCGTCGAGGTGCTCGCCACCCTCGACGACCCCGTTGCCAAGCCCGTGGCGACCGCGGCCCTCGCCGTACTGCGCCGCATCGAGGCGGTGGGACTCGGCTACCTCAGCCTCGACCGCGAGACGTCCACCGTGTCGGGCGGGGAGGGGCGGAGGCTGAAGATCGTGCGCCACCTCGGCAGCAGCCTCACCGACGTGACGTACATCTTCGACGAACCCAGCGTCGGGCTGCACCCCCGCGACGTGCACCGGCTCAACGAACTGCTCATGGAACTGCGGGACAAGGGCAACACCGTCCTGGTCGTCGAGCACGACCGGCAGGTCATCGCCATCGCCGACCACGTCGTCGACATGGGACCGGGCGCCGGCTCCCACGGCGGACAGGTCGTCTTCGAGGGCACGGCCGAGGGACTGCGCTCCTGCGGCTCCCTCACCGGGCGGCGCCTGCGCGCGGTGTCCGGGCTCGACCGGACACCGCGCACACCCACCGGAGCCCTCACCGTCACCGGGGCCGCCCTGCACAACCTCAAGGACATCACCGTCGACATCCCGACCGGTGCCCTCACCGCGGTCACCGGCGTCGCCGGCTCGGGCAAGAGCACCCTGGTCTCCGGCGTCCTCGCCGCCCGCCACCCCGACGCGGTCGTCGTGGACCAGTCGGCGATCGGCATCTCGCCGCGCTCGACACCGGCCACCCACGTGAACGTCATGGACACCATCCGCAAGCTGTTCGCCCGTGCCAACGGGGTCGACGCGGGAATGTTCAGCTTCAACTCCACCGGCGGCTGCCCCAAGTGCAACGGCCGCGGCGTCATCGAGAACGACCTCGCCTTCCTGGACCCCGTCACCACGACCTGCGAAGTCTGCCGGGGCCGGCGCTACCGGGACGAGGTCCTCGACCACCGCCTGCACGGCCGCGACATCGTCGAGACCCTGAACCTCACCGTCGAGGAGGCGCTCGACCACTTCACCGAACGCGCCGTGCTGAGCAGACTGGCGCCGCTCCACGAGGTCGGACTTCCCTACCTCACCCTCGGGCAGCCGCTGTCCACCCTGTCCGGCGGCGAACGGCAACGCCTCAAGCTCGCCGGCCGGCTGCACGATTCGGGCGGCCTCCACATCTTTGACGAGCCGACGACCGGTCTGCACATGGCCGACGTCGACACACTGCTCGCCCTTCTCGACCGGCTCGTCGACGGCGGCAACACCGTCGTCGTGATCGAGCACGACCTGGACGTGATCAAGCACGCCGACTGGATCATCGACCTCGGCCCCGGCGCCGGCCGGCACGGCGGCCGCGTCGTCTTCGAAGGAACCCCGGAACAACTGACCACCGCCCGGGGTTCGTTCACCGCCGACTACCTCAGAAAAGACCTCGCCCAGGCCACCGCACGGTACTGACCCGCACCAGGCACACATTCACACGAACGAGGAGAGACGGCCCGATGGCAGAACCCACACAGACCGAGGTCCGCCAAGCCCTGGACAACGGACTGGAGGGCCTGAAGACACCCCGGAAAGTGATCGTCGTCGGAGCCGGTCTCGCGGGCCTCGCGATCGCCCACGAACTCACCCGACGCGGCAGCGACGTCACCGTGCTGGAGGCGAGCGACCGCCCCGGCGGGCGCGCGTACACTCTGCGCGCCCCGTTCGCGGACGGCCTGTACGCCGAGGCCGGCGCGATGACGGTGACCCCCTACTGCCACTACGCGATGCACTACATACGGGAGTTGGGCGTCGCACTGGAGACGTCGGACCTGGTCGACACGGACTTCTCCTACTTCGCCGGCGGACGGTTCGCCGGTACCGACCCCGCCTCGCTGAACGGCCTCGGACTGCCACTGAACGACCGGGAACGGCGGATGAGCGCCGAGGAGATGGTCGACTGCTACGTGCAGGCCGTCTGCCGGGAACTCCAGCCGGAGATAGCCGCCCCCGAATGGCGGGTGACCGAGCGCATGGCCCCCTACGACCTCCGTTCGGTCCACCAGGTCCTCCGCGAACGCGGCGCGTCCGACGCGGCGATCGACCTCATGGAGCCCTACTTCCTCGAAATGCGGGGTGGGGACCTCAAATCTGCCTCGGCCCTGGCCTGGCTGAGGCACGAGGCGAGCCCGCACTCCCTGGTCAAGGCGGATCCCAGGTGGTCGAAGATCAAGGGCGGCACCGACCAGTTCCCGCGCGCCTTCGCCGAGCGTCTCCAGGACCACATCCACTACCGCAGGACGGTGGTGCGGGTGGAACAGGACGACACCACGGCCCGGGTGACCTTCACGGACCAGGGCCGGCTCCAGACGATGGAGGCCGACCGGGTCGTCCTCACGGTGCCGTTCAGCGTCGCCCGGCACATCGACTTCTCCGACGCCCGGTTGAGCGACGCCAAGCACGACGCGATACGCCGGCTCAAGTACTCCTCGATCGTGCGGGTGTACCTCCAGATGCGGCGCAAGTTCTGGAAGGACGCCAACGCCAGCTACTCCACCGACCTCCCGGTGCGATGGGTCCGCGACGCGACTCCCCACACGGAGGGACCGCGCAGGATCGTGGAGTGCCTGATCACGGGCTGGCGGGCCAAGGCCGTCGCCGCGATGGGCGACGAGGAACGACTGCGGTTCGTCCTCGACCAGATCGAGCAGCCGCTGCCCGGCGCCCGGGAGCACTTCGAGACCGGCACCTCCGTCGTCTGGGACAGCCGGCCCCACGCCGAGGGCGCGTACATCCTCCCCGAGACCGGCCACAACGCCCTCATGCCGGCCATCCGCAAGCCCGAGGGACGGGTCCACTTCGCCGGTGAGCACGCCGCCTTTGAACCCAACGGGGGATCGATGACGTTCGCGCTGGAGTCCGCCGTGCGCACCGTCGTCGAACTCGACCGCGTGGCAGGCGCCTGACCGGAGCCTGCCGCGCCGGGCACGGACCGGCCCCCTCCCCGGTCCGTGCCGCTCCTTTGCCCCACCCGTATCGCCTCTCCCCGCCCCGACCACCACTCTTCCGGCCCGCACCACGTCTTTCGCCCGTACCGCTGCTTCGCCACACCGACAGGAGGCTCAGCGTGACCAGCTTCACCGACATCGTGGAACTCACCAGCAGAGGAGGACGGGAGGTCCACGAGCAGACCGACCGGCTGCGCGCCGCCGGACCCGCCGTGCGCGTGAGGATGCCCGAGGGCGTCACCGCCTGGTCCGTCACCCGGGGCGAGGTGGCGAAATTCCTGCTCACCCACCCCGAGGTCTCCAAGGACGCCCGCAGGTCCTGGCCCGACTACGAACCGGGCGCCATAGCCTGGCTCAACCCCTGGGTCGACATCGTCTCCATGCTCACCTCCGACGGCACGGACCACCAGCGACTGCGCAAACTGGTGGGCAAGGCGTTCACCCCGCGCCGCATAGACGACCTCCGCCCGGCGATCGAGGCCACCGTCCTCGAACTCCTCGACGCCCTGGACGGCGCCGAAACCCCCGGCACGCCGACCGACCTGCGTGCCGCCTTCGCCCTGCTGCTCCCGACCCGGGTCATCTGCGACCTCTTCGGCGTCCCGGACGGCCAGCGCCCCGCGATGCTGAGCGCCCTGGAGGCATCGCTGGAGACGGACGTCACGCCGCAGGAGGCGGCGGCGACCCGGGACGGCCTGTCCGCCGCGATGCACGCCCTCATCGACCACAAGCGCCGCACCCCGGGCGACGACATGACCAGCGTGCTGCTCGCCACCCACGAGGAGGACGGAGACCATCTCAGCGAGGAGGAACTGATCTCCACGCTGATCAACATGGTCGGCGCGGGCTCGCAGACCACCGCAGCCGTCATCGACCACGCGGTGTGCGAACTCCTCACCCGCCCCGACCAGTTGGCCACCGCGATCGAACAGCCCAATCGCTGGGACGACGTGGTCGAGGAGACCCTGCGCCTGCATGCGCCGATCATGCACCTGCCGCTCCGGTACGCCACCGCCGACATCGACCTCGGCGAAGGCGTCGTGGTGGGCAAGGGCGAACTCATCGTGATCAGCTTCGCCGCACACGGCCGGGACCCCGGCGTCCACGAGGCGCCCGACAGCTTCGCGATCGACCGGGAGGACAAGGCCCACCTCGCCTTCGGCCACGGCGTCCACTACTGCATCGGCGCCCCGCTCACCAGGCTGGAGGCCAAGATCGCCCTCCCGGCGCTCTTCGCCCGCTTCCCCGAGCTCTCCCTCGCCGCCGACGTGACGGAACTGGAGCCGAAGACCTCCTTCATCGACAACGACTACCGGACCCTGCCCGTCCACCTACGGCAGCCGACCGGCCGGTGAACGACGCGGCGCGCCACCGGGCACCGACACGTTCCCGACCCGCCTGATGAGGAGACCCGACGTGCACATCGCCGTCACCGGTTCGATCGCCACCGACCATCTGACGGTCTTCCCCGGACGATTCGCCGATCAGCTGATCCCGGGACAACTCGACCACGTTTCCCTGTCGTTCCTCGCCGACACCCTGGAGGTACGACGCGGGGGAGTGGCGGCCAACATCGCCGTCGGCCTCGCCCGGCTGGGCCTGCGCCCGCTCCTCGTCGGCGCGGCCGGCAAAGACTTCGACGACTACGACGCGTGGCTGCGGAAGACCGGCGTGGACTCACGGGCGGTACGGATCAGCGAAACCCTGCACACCGCCCGCTTCATGTGCACCACGGACGCCGACCACAACCAGATCGCCACCTTCTACGCCGGCGCGATGGCCGAGGCCAGACACATCACCATCGCCTCGCTCGACGAACACGCAGGCCGGCCCGAACTGGTCGTGATCGCCCCCAACGACCCCGAGGCCATGCTGCGCCACACCGCTGAATGCCGGGAGATCGGTCTGCCGTTCGCCGCCGATCCCTCCCAGCAACTGGCGCGGCTCGACCGGGAGGAGACCCGCAGCCTGGTGGAGGGTGCCGAGTTCCTGTTCACCAACGAGTACGAGGCAGCCCTGCTGCGGGAACGGACGGGCTGGACCGATTCCCAGGTGCTCGCGCGCTGCGGCACCTGGGTCACCACCCGGGGCGCCGACGGCGTGACCGTCCTGCGGGAGAACCGGCCGGAGCTGCGCGTCGGCGCGGTGCCGACCGCGGCGGCCCACGACCCCACCGGGGTCGGCGACGCCTTCCGGGCAGGCTTCCTGGCCGGTGTCGCCTGTCGGCTCCCGCTGGAGAACGCCGCCCGACTCGGCTGCGGGCTGGCCACCTCGGTACTGGAATCGGTCGGCCCCCAGGAGTACGAGCTCGACCCGGTGGTTCTCCTGCGCCGGATCAAAGCCACCTACGGCCGGTCCGCGGCGTCCGGGGTCGAACCGTTCCTGACGGATCTGTGACGGCGGTACAGAACCAGGACGCGGCGGTGGTTGATGCCCACCCGCATCGAGCAGGCAGCGGTCGGGACGTAGCCGATACGCACGTCGGAGGCCGTTCTCCCATCCCCGGGAGAGCGGCCTCTCGCGCGTCCGGGGGCGTGGTGGTCGCAGTGCGACCGCGATGTCCGCGACGTCCGTGAACGGACGAGCCCGCTCTCGCAGGCCGGTGGAACCGCCGCGTCGCACGACGGCACGAGCGGCCCCACCTGCCCGGACCCTGCGGCGCCGCACCGGACGTGGCGCCGGCGGACGGAACCCACGGCTGCGGTGTCGGTGTGCTGGGCTATCCTTCCCGCCACCGCACACCGACTGTAGGGACCACGAGAATTGACCGGCCTGACTGCTTTTCCGCTGCCCTTTCACGCTTCCCGTTCCATAGCGTTCGCGACCCCCCGAACGCTGCGGGAACTGCAGATGATGCAGTGCAGCGCGCACATTCGGTCGAAGCCGGCGTGGTTCGACAAGATGAACGATGCCGACATCGTCGCCAGGTGGACGCAGGAAGCCCTCGCCCAGGGCCTCACCGAGGCGCAGGTTCGATATGTGCTTGCCGAACTCGTGCACTACGCCGCGTCGCGGGACGGACGAACCGGTATCGAGGTGTCCGCCGTCGACGGGGTGTGGCAGTCGGACACACTGGTCGACGACGAGCTCGGATCCCGGCTGCGCGAGGCGGTTCGGGTCCTGGAACAGGTCCCCGAAGCGGAATGGGACTGGCACCCCGGATCCGACGGCCAGGTACTGGACCTGGTTCATCCCTCACTGTTCTGCCTGGTGCGAGAGGCGAGTGGCGCGCCCGAGCGGGCTTGGCGGAACCCGACGGACCGCTACTCGAAGTACGAGTTCTCGGAGAAGTTCCAGTGGCTGCCCACGGATGTCGACGTCAGTGACGACGGCGATGTCGCCTTCCGTTCGTACGTCAACAACGTCCACCCCGAGAGCCATCGTGAACTGGCCCGCGTCCTGCCGGACTTGTTCGCGCGCATGCGCCCGCTGCTGGAGAACGTGCTCACCGATCTGCGCCACCCGCGGCCCCTGCGGATCGAGGCCGACCCGTACGGGTGGTACCACTCGGAACCGGAGTTTCCGGACAAGTCTGCCTACAGTGATGACGCGGCCCACGCAGAAGCCGTCGGCGCATGGGAATCGGCTCTGGACGACTGGTGGGAGAACCGCCGTCCGGTCGTCCCGGACGCCCCGGCCTTCATCCCGTCCGAGTCGCCCGACGAATCCGCCCGGGTCGACCTGCGAGGACGCCGGCTCCAGGTCATCGTCAAGATCGCCACCGTTCATCTCACCCCGGACAAGCCCGAGTACCCGGGCGGTTCCTGGCATGTCGAGGGGATGCTGAACGAGCGGATCGTCTCGACCGGCATCTACTACTGGGACAGCGAGAACATCACCGAAAGCCGGCTGAGCTTCCGGGCCGCACTCGACGACCCGGACTACGAACAGAACGACGACAACGGTCTGCGCGAGGTCTACGGCCTGGAGAACGAAGACGCGCTGAACCAGATGCTGGGCTCGGCGTCGACGCCGGCGGGTCGGTGCCTGGCGTTCCCGAACATCCTGCAACACCGCGTCGGCTCGTTCCGCCTCGTGGACCCCACCCGCCCGGGACACCGCAAGATCCTTGCGTTCTTCCTGGTCGACCCGTCGGAAAAGATCGTCTCGACATCCGATGTGCCACCGCAGCAACCGTGGTCCGAGACCTCGACCATGACGCTTGAACAGGCTGAGAACTACCGCGAACAGCTCATGCAGGAGCGCAAGTTCTTCGTCGACGAACACAACGATCAGCTCTACGAGCGGGAATTCTCCCTCTGCGAGCACTGAGACTCTTCCGCCCCGTCGTGCCGACCGGGCGGAAACACGAGCAGGAGGCCGTTCTCCCACCCTGGGGGAACGGCCTCTCGCGTCTGCCGCAACGGGGGCCGGGCGGGCGTCAGCTGCCGAAGCCCAGGCCGAGGCGGTCCAGGGTGCGCAGCCACAGGTCGCGGCGGCCCTCGTTGCGGTCGGCGCGGGCGAGGGAGCGCTGGGTGAGGCCGATGCCGAGCGAGCGGACAGGCTCGGGAGGGAAGGGCAGCGGCTTGCGGCGTACGAGGTCGAGGGCGGTGCGTTCGGTGTACTCGCCGGCCAGCAGGTCCAGCATCACTTCGGCGCCGAAGCGGGTGGCGCCCACCCCGAGTCCGGTGAAGCCGGCGGCGTAGGCGACCTTGCCGTGGTGACTGGTGTCGAAGAAGGCGCAGAAGCGGGTACTGGTGTCGATGGCGCCGCCCCACGCGTGGCTGAAGCGGATGCCCTCCAACTGCGGGAAGGTGCGGAAGAACTGGCGTGCCAGGGTGGCGTACGTCTCGGGGCGCCGGTCGTGCTCGGCGCGGACCCGGCTGTGGTGCACGACGTCGTATCCGCCCCACAGGATCCGGTTGTCGGCGGAGATCCGCACGTAGTGGAAGTGGTTGGCTGGGTCGGCCCAGCCCTGCCGGTTGCGCCAGCCCAGCGATGCGAGCTGCTGCTCGCCGAGCGGCTCGGTCATCAGCGCGTAGTCGTACACGGGGACGGTGTACATGCGGTGGCGGCGGACCAGGGAGGGATAGGCGTTGGTGGCGAGGGCGACCCGGTGGGTGGTGATCCGGCCGAAGGGGGTGCGCACCGAGACGACGGCACCGTGCTCGTCCAGGGAGAGGGCCGGAGTGCGCTCGTGGATGCGGACGCCGAGGTCGAGGCAGGCGCGCTTCAGGCCCCAGGCGAGCCGTGCCGGGTTGACCATGGCGACGTCGCTCTTGTTCCAGACGGCGCCGAGGAACGTCGGGGAGTCGATCTCGGCGCGGGTGGCGTCGGCGTCCAGGACGGTGGTCGTGGCGCCGTACCGGGCGGCCGTCTCGGCCTCCTCGGCGAGCCATGCGACCTGGTGGGGCTCGGTGGCGACGACGAGGGAGCCGGTGCGCTCCCAGTCGCAGTCGACGGAGTGACGCGCGAGGGTGTCCTCCATGGCCCGGAGGTTCTCGCGGCCGAGGCGTTCGAGGGTGCCGATCTGGTCCGGCCAGCGGGCGAGCCCATTGGCGAGTCCATGGGTGAGGCTCGACTCGCAGAAGCCACCGTTGCGACCCGAGGCGGCGCCGCCCGCAACGTCGGCCTCGACGAGGACGACATCGGCGGAGGGGTCGCGCTCCTTGGCGACCAGGGCGGTCCACAGGCCGGTGTAGCCGCCGCCGACGACCAGCAGGTCACAGGTGGTGGAGCCGACGAGGCAGGGGGTGGCCCCGGGGCTGCGCGGATCGTCGAGCCAGAACGGGGTCGAAACGGCGTCCCGGAGTGAGAGCAGGGGGTCCATGGGGCTTCCTTCGAGTGGTGGAGGAGCCCGGGCGCGGGGGCTCCTTCCGAGGTGCCGCCCATGAGAACCTGACGCGCGGAACAAGGTCAATGACGTTGACATAAGCGAGCTCCACTGCCCTTTCGGGCCGCCACGGGCCTGTCCCCTCCGGCCGCTACCGCCCCGCGTCCGGGTGCAGGGCCGCCGCGGCCATCAGCGTCAGCTCCAGGGCGAAGGGGTAGCCGCTGTCGCGCATGTCGGCGGCCAGGAGCGGATAGGTCGCCGCGATGTTCGGATGGGTGTCGGCGGGGAGGCGGCCGTAGACGGCGTGCCAGACCTCGGCGTCCGCCGCCGCCAGCGGGGGCCGGGCCGTCGCGGCGGCGTCCTGCGCGGCGAAGGCGAGCGCCTGGTCGACGAAGGAGTGGTAGATCCGCACGGCCAGGGCGTCGGGGAAGCCGCCGTCGCGAAGGATCCCGAGGATGGTCTCGACGGCCCGGGTCTCGTGCGGGCGGCCGGTGGTCCGGTGCGCGGCGAGCAGCGCGGCCTGGGGCTGGGTGAGATAGGAGGCGTGGATGCGCAGCCCCATCGAACGCAGGTCCTCCCGCCAGGCGCCGGTGGCCGTCCAGCCCTCCTGGGCGCGGCCGATGAGCTCGTCGGCAAGGGCGAGGAGCAGCGCGTCGGTGTTGCGGAAGTAGCGGTAGAGCGCGGTGGGATCGGCGCCGAGTGCGGCGCCGAGTCTCCGTACCGAGAGGGCACCGGCGCCGTGCTGCTCGACGAGGCGCAACGCGGTCTCGACGATGAGCCGTTCGGAGAGGACGGCGCCCTGTTTGGTCGGGCGGCTGCGCTGTCTACGGCCTTCGGGCACCACGCGTTCGGACATGGCGGGGACCTTACGTCAACGCCATTGACGTGTAAACGGCCGGCGGGCTTCCATGACGCCCGTCACCCGTCCGGCGCATCCGAACGCAAGGGAGCCGACGCATGCCCCATGCCGATCTGGTCTTCACCGAAGGCCCCGTCCTCACCATGGATCCGGCCCGTACCCGGGCGAGTTCGCTCGCGGTCCGCGGGGAGCGGATCACGGCCGTCGGCCACGACGAGGTACGGGAACTGATCGGGCCCGGAACGGAGGTGGTGGACCTCACGGGGAAGCTGCTGCTGCCCGGTTTCCAGGACTCCCACGTCCACGCGGTGGGCGGGGGGAGCGAGCTGGCCGAGTGCGATCTGACCGAGATCGTCGACGCCGGTGCGTACCTGGAGCGGATCCGGGACTACGCGGACACGCACCCCGAACGGGAGTGGATCACCGGCGGCGGCTGGTCGATGGAGAGCTTCGCGGGCGGGCTGCCGACCCGTCGACTGCTGGACTCGGTGGTGCCGGACCGGCCGGTGCTCCTCGCGAACCGGGACCACCACGGGGCATGGGCCAACACCCGGGCCCTCGAACTGGCGGGTCTGTCCGCCGCCACCCCGGACCCCGCCGACGGGCGGATCGAGCGGGAGGCGGACGGCTTTCCGAGCGGCATGCTCCAGGAGGGCGCCACGGCCCTGGTGTCGCGGCTGGTGCCGGCGAGCACCCCGGCGGACCGGCTCGCGGGTCTGCTGCGGGCGCAGAAGCTACTGCACTCGCTCGGGATCACCGGCTGGCAGGACGCGCTGCTCGGCTCCTTCAACGGCATGGCGGACCCCTCGCAGGCCTATCTGGCCGCCGCGCGGGACGGTTCGCTGACCGCCCGGGTGTCGGGTGCGCTGTGGTGGGACCGGGAGCGTGGTGCCGAGCAGATCCCCGAACTGGTCGCCCGTCGCGAGGATTTCACCTACGGACGGTTCCGGGCCGGGTCGGTGAAGATCATGCAGGACGGGATCGCGGAGAACTTCACGGCCGCGCTGACCACCCCGTACCTGGACGGCTGCGGCTGCGCCACGGCCAACAGCGGACTGAGCTTCGTCGATCCGCAGGCGCTGCGCGGCCATGTGACCGCGCTGGACGCCCTGGACTTCCAGGTCCACTTCCACGCGCTCGGTGACCGCGCGGTACGTGAGGCGCTCGACGCGATCGGGGCCGCCGTGGCCGCCAACGGGCGGCGCGGCAACCGGCACCACCTGGCCCACCTCCAGGTCGTCCACCCCGACGACCTGCCCCGGTTCGCGGCGCTCGGTGCCATCGCGAACATCCAGCCGCTGTGGGCGGCGCACGAGCCGCAGATGGACGAGCTGACCATCCCGTTCCTGGGCCCCGAACGCGCCGGCTGGCAGTACCCCTTCGGCGGTCTGCTCCGGTCCGGGGCGACGCTGGCCGCGGGCAGTGACTGGCCGGTCTCCAGCCCGGATCCGCTCGCGGGCATCCATGTCGCCGTGAACCGCCGCGAGCCCGGGTCCGACGACGACCGGGTGTTCCTGCCCGGACAGCGCATCGACCTCCTCTCGGCGATCGCCGCCTACACCGCCGGTTCCTCGCACGTGAACCGGCTCGACGACGCCGGCAGCCTCCTGCCCGGCAACCTGGCCGACCTCGTGGTGCTCGACCGGGACATCCTGGCGGCACCCCCGGAGGAGATCGCCGAGGCCCGGGTGGAGCGCACCTATGTGGGCGGCGAACTGGTGCACGGCGGCTGAGGGTGCCGTACCGAGGAGGCGCGTACGTCGAGGCGGACCGGTACGAGCACCCCGCCGGTCTCCCTCTGCCCGTGCTCCAGAACGGCCACCAGGAGTTCGATCCCGGCCTCGGCGACCGCGTCGGGGCGCAGGCTGAGCGTGGTCACCGGCGGCCCGGTGTGCACGGCGGCCTCGTCCTCGCTGACACAGGCGAGGAGCAGGTCGCCGGGGACGTCGTAGCCGAGGCGGCGGGCCGTGTCCAGAACGAGGGGCGGGCTGGCCTCGGCGACCAGCAACAGGGCGTCGGGGCGCTCCGGCCCGGCCGTCAGGGCGGTCTCGACGGCCCGGACGACCGGTCCGTTGCCCGGTTCCGCGGCGCGTACGGCCAGTTCCGGCAGCCCGTGTGCCGTACACCAGTCGTGGTGCGCGGCGAACACCTCGCGGTGGAAGCGGGTGGTGCTGTCGGGGACGACCAGGGCGGGACGCCGGGCGCCCTGGGCCAGGAAGTGGTCCAGGGTCTGCCGGACGGCGGCGGCCGCGTCGACGTCCACCCAGTGGGCCTCCGGCCGGTCCTCCACGGACCGGTCGCTGAAGACCGGGATGCGGGCGGCGAGCAGGTCGTCCACGATCCGGTCGTCGGCGACGGGGTCGGCGACGATCACGGCGTCCAGCGGCAGCGCGGACCACTCGCTCTGCAGGGAGCCGGCGGGCAGCAGCACCACCGCGTAGCCCCGCCCGAGCGCGGTGGCGGCGGTGGCGCCGGTGAGCCGGGCGAAGTACGGCGACTCCAGGAAGGTCCAGGGGGTGTCGGCCAGTTCACCGACCACGTAGCCGATCAGCCGGGCCCGTCCCGCGCGCAGCTGGCGTGCGGTGGCGTTGGGCCGGTAGCCCATCGCACGCGCGGTCTCGCGGGCCCGCTCCCGCACTTCGGGGGAGAGCCTGCCGGTGCCGTTGAGCGCCGCCGAGACGGTGGTCTTGGACAGGCCCGCCTCGCGGGCCACATCGACGAGACGGACGCGCGGGGCGGGCGGCGCGGTCCGCCCTGGCCGCGGGAGTGGTTGCCGTTTCCGTGGCGAGGGCGGTCCGCCGAGCCCTGGAGCTTCAGTCATGGGAGCGATGCTGCCATCCCCCCGACCTCTGCAGAACCGTTCCCGCAAAGTCGGCCCAAGCCTTGTGCGGGAACGTTCCCGCATCAATACTCGCTCCATCCCCCAGTGCCCGTCACTACACCCGTAAAGGGGTGGGTCTGCATGCGCATGCCCAGATTCATCACATTCGCCTGTACCGCCGTGCTCGCGGCCTCCCTCGCCGCCTGCTCCGGCGCCACCCGGCCCCGGGCCGGCACCGGCGGCGGTGCCGGCTACGAGGTCACCCCGACCTCACCGCCCGCCCGGGGCGCCCTGGACTCCTTCACCTGGTCCCTGTACGCCGAGCCGTACACCCTCGACTACGCCCTCGCGTACGACTACCCGCCGAACACCGTGCTCGCCAACGTCTGCGAGCAGCTGCTGCGGGTCACCCCCGACCTGAAGATCGAGCCCGGCCTCGCGGTCAAGTGGGCGCAGCCCGATCCGCGCACCCTCGTCTACACCCTGCGGCCCGGCGTGAAGTTCCACGACGGCACCACGATGACCGCGGACGACGTCGTCGCCTCCCTCAGGCGTCAGATGGATCCGGCCACCGGCTCCCCCTGGGGTTCGTCCTTCAAGAACGTCCACTCCGTCGAGAGGACCGGCCCCCTGGAGGTGACGATCCGCCTGGACAAGCCCGACATCCTCTTCCACGAGCTCATGGCCGCCTCTCCCGGAACCGTCGTGAGCGCCGCCTCCCTTGCAGAGGAGGGCAAGGACTACGGCACCGCGAAGGGCCGACTGAACTGCACCGGCCCCTTCGCCCTGGAGAAGTGGGCCCAGGGCGACAGCATCACACTGCGCAAGAACCCGGCGTACTGGGACAAGAAGCTCGCCCCGAAGTCCCGGTCCGTGAAGTTCACCTTCATCGAGGACGCGTCCGCCCGCTCCAACGCCTTCCTGTCCGGCACCGCCGACGGCGGCTACATGATTCCCTCCACCTCCCTCGCCCAACTGCGCGGCAGCGGCAAGGGATCGGTCCTCTTCGGCCCCAACACCGCGGCCGCGGACCTCGCCGTCCTGGACTTCCACGGCCCGCTCGGCGACCTCAAGGTCCGCAGGGCCCTGTCCATGGCGCTCGACCGCAAGAACATCATCAAGGCGGCGGCCGGCGGCGTCGGCGTCCCCGCCAAGGCCCCCGCCGCGCGCGGCGCCTGGGCGCTCGTCCCGGAGAAGACCGCCACCCTGTACGACACGCTGCCCGAGCCCGCCCACGACATCGAGGGCGCCAGGAAACTCGTCCGGGAGGCCGGTGCCGAAGACCGCTCGATCACCGTCGTGACCAGCTCGCTCGCACCCGAGATCAGCGTGGTGGCCAACGCGGTGCAGGCGGCCGGCCGCCGGATCGGCCTGGACGTCGAGCTGAAGACCGTCGCCCCCGACGCGTACAGCAGCATCTTCGTCGACCCGGAGGCCCGCCGGGGGCTCGACCTGGTCATCACCAACGGTTACGACAACACGCCCGACCCGCTGGAGTTCTACCAGTACCTGCGCACCGGCGACTTCGGGAACTACGGCAACTGGTCCGACGCCGGCTTCGACGCCGCGTTCGACCGGGCCAACTCCGAGCCGGATCCGGGCAGGCGCGCCGAACTCACCGCGAAGCTCCAGGAGATCGCCATGCGCGAGCTGCCCATCATTCCCGTGTACGAGGCGCCGTACTCGGTCTTCCTCGGCAAGCGGATCACCGGCGCCCCCACCGGCATCGCCCAGCTCTACTACCCGTGGGCCGCGACGATCGGGGCCGCACAGAAATGACCCGCTTCCTCGCCGGACGGCTGCTGGGCATGGCCGCGGTGCTGTTCGTGACCTCCCTCGTGGTCTTCGGCACGATCCACCTGGCCCCCGGCGACCCCGTGACCTTCCTGCTCCACGGCCGCCCCGCCACCCCCGAGGCCGTGGCGGCCCTGCGCGCCGAGCACCACCTCGACGACCCCCTCGTGACGCAGTACGGCAAGTGGCTCGGTGACGTCCTGAGCGGCGACCTCGGCCGCTCCGCCCAGTACCACCAGGACGTCACCGCGCTCCTCGGCTCCCGGCTGCCCGGCACCGCGCTCCTCGTCGGCTACGCGGCCCTGCTCGTCGCAGCCCTCGGGGTGAGCGCCGGAATTCTCGCGGCGCTGCGCCCCGGCCTCCTCGACCGGGCGGTGCTGATCGGTACGGGCGTGGCCACCGCCACCCCGTCCTTCGTCACCGCGATCGTGCTCGTCTCCCTCTTCTCGGTCCAGCTCGTCTGGTTCCCCGGGCCGGGCGGCGGCGCCGCGGAGGGGCTGGGAGCCCGGCTCCACCAGCTCACCCTTCCGGCCTTCGCCCTCGCCCTGACCTTCGCGGGCCTGCTGGCCCGGGTCACCCGCTCCGCGATGCTCGACGAACTCGGCCGCGAGCACGTCGAGGTGGCACGCGCCCGGGGCGTGGCCGGCCGGACGGTGGTCCGCCGGCACGTGCTGCGCAACGCGCTCGGCCCGGTCGTCACCGTCGGCGGCACCATGCTCGCCGGACTGCTCATCAGCACCTCGATCGTCGAGACCGCCTTCGACGTGCCCGGGCTCGGATCGCTGCTCGTGCAGTCGGTCACCGCCCAGGACTTCGCCGTGGTCCAGGCGATCACCCTGCTCAGCGTGGCGGTCTTCGTACTCGTCAACCTCGCGGTCGACCTGCTCGCCCCGCTCATGGACCCCCGTCTCTCTCCCGGGGAAGGTTCCTCATGACCACCACCCTCACCCCGGCGCCGTACCGCAGGCCGGGCCTGCGCGGACTGCGCCTGTTCGGCCAGGGACCGCTGTTCGCGGTCTCGGTCGCGGTGCTCGCCGCGCTCGTCCTGGTCGCCGTGCTCGCACCTGTCCTCGCCCCGTACGATCCCGAGGCACTCGACCTCTCCGCGAGCCTCGTCGGCACCACCGGCGACCACCTCCTGGGCACCGACCAGTCGGGGCGCGACATCCTCTCCCGGGTCGTCCACGGCGCCCGTACCGGGCTGCTCGGACCGCTGCTGGTGGTCGCCGTCTCCACCCTGCTCGGCATGCTGCTCGGCGTGGTGGCCGCCTGGCGGGGCGGCTGGGCGGACGCGGTCCTGTCCCGCTCGATGGACCTCGTCTTCGCGATCCCGGGACTGCTGCTCGCCATTCTCCTCGTCTCCGTCGTCGGCTCCGGCATGACCGCACCCGTCATCGCCATGGCCGTCGCCTACACCCCGTACGTGGGGCGGCTGGTGCGCGGCATCGCCCGGCAGGAGAAGGAGCGGCCGTACATCGAGGCGTACGTGGTGCAGGGCTGGTCCGGCTGGACGGTCTGCGTCCGCCACCTCCTGCCGAACATCGCACCGACCGTCCTCGCCCAGTCCGCGATGAACTTCGGGTACGCGCTGATGGACCTCGCGGCACTGTCCTTCCTCGGCTTCGGCGTCCAGCCGCCGACCGCCGACTGGGGCGCCATGATCAACGAGGGTCAGGGGGCCGTCCTTCAGGGCGCGATGCTCCCGACGCTCGCGCCGTCCACGTGCATCGTGCTCGCGGTCGTCGCGTTCGGAATCGTCGGCGAGGGACTCGCCGACCGCATCGCGCGGCGGGAGAGGTGAACGCCATGACCACGACTTCGACCACGCCCGTCCTGGAGATCGACGGACTGGGGGTGAGGCTCCCGGACGGCCGGGCCGCCCGTCCCCTCCTGGACGGGGTGAGTCTGACGGTACGGCCCGGGGAGACCGTCGGCCTGGTCGGTGAGTCCGGCTCCGGGAAGTCGGTCGCCTGCCGCAGCGTCCTCGGGCTGCTGCCCCGGGGCGCCCGCACCAGCGGTCAGGTCCGGGTCTTCGGACGCGACGTGCTGGGCATGCGCCCGAAGGAGCTGGCCGCGCTCCGGGCCCGCGAGGTCGCCATGGTCTTCCAGGACCCGCGCGCCTCCGTCAACCCGCTGCGCAGGGTGGGCGACTTCCTCACCGAGGGGCTGCGGGCCTCGGGCACCCCGGCCGACCGGGCCACCGCGCGCGCCCTGGAGCTCCTCGAAGCCGTCGGCATCCGCGACCCCCGGGGCGCCCTGCGTCGCTACCCGCACCAGTTCTCCGGCGGAATGCTCCAGCGGGTCGTCATCGCCGCCGCCCTCGCCGCCGAGCCGGCCCTGCTCCTCGCCGACGAACCCACCACCGCACTGGACGTCACCACGCAGGCCGAGGTGATCGCGATCCTGGCCCGGCTGCGTGCCGAGCGCGGCACCGGCATGCTCTTCGTCACCCACGACCTGGAACTCGCCTCGGCGGTCTGCGACCGGATGTACGTGATGTACGCCGGCCGGATCGTCGAGACCCGCTCCACCGACGAGCTCTTCGACCGGCCCCGCCACCCCTACACGGCGGGGCTCCTCGCCTCCACCCCACGCATCGAGGCAGGCGCCCCCGCACCCCGGCCCGTCCCGGGCAGGCCGGTATCGCTCGCCGAGAACCCGCCCGGCTGCGCCTTCGCCGCCCGCTGCCCGCACGCGGTGCCGCGCTGCACCGAGGAACGGCCCGAACCGGCGACGCACGGCGAGGGCCTGGCCGCGTGCCACCGCGCCGAGGAAGGAATCACACTGTGACGAAAGGACTGGTGGTCGAGGGGCTGCGCAAGCGGTACGGGCAGCACACCGCGGTCGACGGAGTGTCGTTCACACTCCCGCCGGGCGGATCGCTCGCGATCGTCGGCGAGTCCGGCAGCGGAAAGACGACGACGGTCCGCATGCTCGTGGGCCTGGAGCGCCCGGACGGCGGCACGGTCCGGCTGGACGGCCGGGACCGCTCGGCCCGCGCCCGCGGCCGCGCCGAACGGCTCGCCCGGGCCCGGTCGGTCCAGATGGTCTTCCAGGACCCCTACCTCTCCCTCGATCCGCGGGTGACGGTCAGCGGCTGCCTGGACGAGGTGCTGAGACTCCACACCGGTCTGGACGGGACCGCGCGCCGGGCCCGGGTCGCCGAACTCCTCGACCAGGTCGGGCTGGGGGCCCGCGAGTCGGCGGCCCTGCCGCGCGGGCTGTCCGGCGGGCAGCGCCAGCGCGTGGCGATCGCGCGAGCGCTCGCGGTGGAGCCCCGGGTACTGATCCTGGACGAGGCGGTCGCCGCGCTCGACGTGTCGATCCAGGCCCAGATCCTCGAACTGCTGCGTGAGATCCGCGGCCAGGCCGGGATCGGCTACCTCTTCGTGACCCACGACCTGGCGGTCGTCCGGCACATCGCGGACGAGGTGCTCGTGCTCAGATCGGGCGCGGTGATGGAGTCGGGCCCCGTGGACCGGGTGCTCGACACGCCGGAACACCCCTACACCCGGCTGCTGTTGAACTCGGTGCCCAGGCGCGGCGGTCCGCCGGGCGGAGAGCGCTGAGGGCGGGCCCGGGCGAGGGACCGCCGAAACCGTTGTGCGGGACCGTCGTGCGCGCGGTCCCGCCGGCCGGCCCGGACGACTGCGCAGGCTGACGGGGCCGAATCCCCGACTACCGTGTCCCTCAGTCAACTTGACACCGTAGTGATCGCCGATCAGCCGTCCGGAAACGGGAGTACGGATGGGGCTGGACGATGTCCTGGCGCAGTTGACCTTCCGGGAACGTTTCACCCGCAAGCGGGTGCGCTTCGAGCGCAGATACGGTGCGCTCGTCGTTCAGGCCGAGGGTGCGCCCGCCCCCGTCGGGCAGTGGCTCGGTGCCCTGCTCCAGGGCGACCCGGGATCCGGCAGTCCCTCCGTCACCATCCGCTACGCCGCCCCGGCGCACCCCGACGCGTGGTCCATGGAGCTGCGGAAGTGGCGGCAGGGCCCGAAGCACAAGGGACGGCAGCCGCCGCTGTACCTCAGGGAGGCTGCGGACGCGCTGGACGCACCGCGGCAGAGCATTACGGACCAGACCGGGACCATCGGCGACGTGTACCTCGACGACGGGCGCACCATCGTGACGTACGACGTCGTCCTCACCGCCTCCACGGCACTGGCGCGAGCGGTCCGCACCAGTGGCCGGGAAGCGCCCTCGGCCGACCGGGCGCGCACCCGCGCGGGAGGACGACTGCGTGATCCCGGCGCATCCTGGACCGCCATGTGCGGCCGGACCGGCCCCGCCCGCGAACGGGAGGGGCCGGCACGGTCGTCACCCGGCCGCTGTCCCGGGGAGGACCGGGTTCGGCGCCGGAGCGTAGCCGGTGGGGCGGGTGGTGAACGTTCCCCGGCCCCGGGTCCGGCCGCGCAGCCGGGTCGCGTAGCCGAACAGCTCGGCCAGCGGCACGGTCGCCGTGATCACCGCGGTGCCGGCCCGCGCGGCCGAGCCGGAGACCCGGCCGCGTCTCGCGGCCAGATCGCCGAGGACTCCGCCCACGGCGTCGTCGGGCACGGTGACGGTGACCTCGGCCACCGGCTCCAGCAGCACCATCGCACCCGCCCGCAACGCCGCACGGAGCGCGAACCGGCCGGCCGTGCGGAACGCCATCTCCGAGGAGTCCTTGGAGTGGGTGGCTCCGTCGGTCAGGGTGACCCGCAGTCCGGTCACCGGATGCCCGCCGAGCGGACCCTCGGCCAGTGCGTCCCGGCAGCCGGCCTCCACCGCCCGCACGTACTCCTGCGGCACCCGGCCACCGACGACGGTCGACCGGAACACGAAGTCGGGCCCATCGTCCGCACCGCCTTCACCGGTGGATCCCAACGGCTCCGTGTCGATGACGACATGGGCGAACTGCCCGGCGCCACCGTCCTGTTTCACATGCCGGTACACCAGCCCGGACACCCCGCGGACGACCGTCTCCCGGTACGCCACCTGCGGCCTGCCGACACCGATCTCCAGCTCGTGCGCACGCCGGATCTTCTCCACCGCGACCTCCAGATGCAGTTCCCCCATTCCCGACAGCACCGTCTGCCCGGTCTCGGGGTCGGTGCGGACCGCCAGTGAGGGATCCTCCTCGACCAGCCGCGCCAGCGCCGTCACCAGGCGCTCGGTGTCCGTGCGCCTTTGGGCCTCGACCGCCACCGAGACGACCGGTTCGGCCGCGGTGGGCGGTTCGAGTACCAGCGGCGCCGCAGGGGCACACAGGGTGGCTCCCGCGCGGGCCGCCTTCGGCCCGATCACCGCGACGATGTCCCCGGCCACCGCCGTGTCGACGTCCGTGTGACGCCCGGCCTGCACACGCAGGATCCGCCCGACGCGTTCGTGGCGCCGCGCGCCCGCGTCCAGCACCGTGTCCCCCTTCCGGACCGTTCCCGAATACACCCGCAGACAGGTCAGCCGGCCGGTGGCCGTCGAGTTCACCTTGAACACCAGCGCGGCGAACGGCGCCGCCGGATCGGCGGGCCGCTCCTGCACCACGCCGTCCAGGGTGCCGCGCACCGGCGGCACGTCCAGCGGAGAGGGCAGGTAGGCCACCACGGCCTCCAGGAGCGGCTCGATGCCGCGGTTGCGGTAGGCCGAACCGCACAGCACCACAACACCTTCGCCGCTGCGGGTCAGGTCGCGGAGCGCGGCCCGCAGCGTCTGCTCACGGACCGAGGACCGCGCGCAGAACTCCTCCAGCGCCGCCGGATGGAGCTCCGCCGCCGTCTCCTCCAGCAGCCGTCTGCGCCGCAGCGCCTCCTCGCGCAGCGCATCGGGTACCGGCCCCTCCTCGAACGCGCCGTCGTCGGCCCAGAGCAGCGCCCGCATGCGCAGCAGATCCACCACTCCGCAGAAGCCCTCCTCGCTCCCGATCGGCAGTTGGACCACCAGCGGGACGGTGTGCAGCCGGTCCCTGATCGACGAGACCGCCGTGTCGAGGCCGGCCCCGGCACGGTCCAGCTTGTTGACGAAGGCGATCCGAGGCACCCCGTGCCGGTCGGCCTGCCGCCACACCGACTCGCTCTGCGGCTCGACGCCGGCGACTGCGTCGAACACCGCGATCGCGCCGTCGAGTACCCGCAGCGAGCGCTCCACCTCGTCGGAGAAGTCGACATGGCCGGGGGTGTCGATCAGGTTGATCCGGTGACCGTCCCACGAACAGCTCACCGCGGCGGCGAAGATGGTGATCCCGCGGTCGCGTTCCTGGGAGTCGAAGTCGGTGACGGTCGTCCCGTCGTGGACCTCGCCCTGTTTGTGGACGGCGCCGGTGAGATAGAGGATCCGCTCGGTGACGGTGGTCTTGCCGGCGTCGACATGGGCGAGGATGCCCAGGTTGCGGACGTCGGTCGGCGGACTGGTGGGTCGACGGTGCAGTTCGGTACGCACGGCCCGTGGCCTTTCGGAAGTCTTCCGGAACGGGAGGGCGCGATTCCCGGACGAACCGGCCGGTGACCGGGCCGGGTACAGACCTCCGCGACGGTGTGTCACACCTGCGGGTGATCGCCCGGCCGAATCGACGCCGGGCGCTGCGAGGTCAGTTGTCCGTCGCGGGGGACCGGTGCGGGCCGCGCAGCCGGCACCGGGCGCACGAAGACACCAGGATCACCTCGTACCGCGACGAGGGAACGACAACAGCGGTGCGGTGGCGCACGGCCGGTCTCCCCTCACTGGTCACGGTGCGCGTCACATGCCGTGGTGGCGCGCGTTTCGTGGTGAGTGTAGGAAACGCGCGGGCGGCGGGAAACCGGATTTCGCGGCCCCGGCGCCCGCAGGCGGGCGTTGTGGGCGCCGGCGAATGATGAAACGATCCTCGGGGAACCGCACGGGACGGCGCTTGGGGAAGGGACCACATCGATGGACGGAGACCAGGGCCGCGCTGCCGCCACGGTGTTCGACGCGCTGGGCGCCGACTACGAGCGGGCGTTCGCCGGATCCGCCGCCCACCACGCCTCGTTGCAGCGGTTGCTGGGCGATCTCGCACCGCACAGCCGGATCCTGGACGTCGGCAGCGGAACGGGGCGGCCGACCGCGCAGACCCTCACCGGGGCAGGCCATGAGGTGCTGGGGGTGGACGTCTCGCCCGGCATGGTCGACCTGGCGTCCCGACAGGTTCCCGACGCCAGGTTCGAATGCGCCGACATCCTCGGACTCGCCCTGGAAGAGGGGAGTTTCGACGCGGTCTGCGCGTACTTCTCACTGCTCCAGATGTCCCGCGACGACCAGTTCCGGCTCCTGCGGAAGCTCGGCCGGCTGCTGGTTCCCGGCGGTCATCTGGTCGTGGCCACGGTGCCGTTGGACGTGGAGGACTTCGACGTCGTCTTCATGGGGCACGACGTGCGGGCGACGAGCTTCGGCCCGGAGGAGTTCACCGAGCTGGTCGCCGCGGCCGGCCTTTCGGTGCTGTGGGAGCAGAGCACCCTGTTCACTCCGGAGTACGAAGCGGCGTCGGCCGAGCCCCAGTTGTTCCTGCACTGCCGACGGGCCTGATACCCGGCCGGCCCCGGGCGCCGGGCCGCGGCTCGCTCAGCGCTCGGCCGGCGACTCTCCCGGGCGGCGGCTACGCCGGACCCCGGGGCACCGCCGCACCAGGGCGACGGGATGCCTGCCCGCCTTCAGCGGACCCTTCCACCTGCGCAGGACCTGCCGGCCGCAGCCGCGCCACTGCGCGGGCGAGATGGGTACGGGCTGCCCGCCCCGGGTGACCAGCGCGTTCACCGGAGTCATCGGATCCGCCGCCATGGACTTGGCGAGCAGCACGCCGATCACCAGCGGGGCCAGTGACAGCGCCAGCGTCGTGCCGGCGCCGGCGACGTGCTGGATGCGGGGGCGGGACGGTGCGTCAGGAAGCATGACCGTCATTCGACCAGCGACCGCGCGCCGGTGGATCGGTCGACGTACTCAGCCCGGCCCGCCCTCGTACTCACACCCGGGTGCACGAAGGCGGGCCTCCCAGGGCCCTTCGTCCGGTCCGGGCCGTGGCCTACGCGGTGGTACCGGGGCCGGAGCCCGTTCCCGATGCGGCCTTGATGCCCTTGGTGATGTCGTCCATGACGGAGAGCGCGGGCGCCTTGGAATTGACGTCGAAGCCGGACCGCACCACGATCAGCAGGTCCTTCGAGCGGGGCGACGGGAAGGCCAGCGACTGGACGTAGCCGTCGTCGCCGTTCTTCGTCACCACCTTCCAGCGCACCAGGTAGCCCTGCTCACCGGCCACGGTCACCGGACCGGACTTGAGTTCCTCGTGCGAGGTGATGCCGCCGTAGATCTTCTCGCCGTACGACTCCGTGACGTTGGCGGAGATGTCCTTCACCGCCGTGTCCTTCGCCGTCGTGGTGTCGAGCTTCAGGCCCTTCGCGGGCATGGAGAACACCCCGCCGCGCACGCACTTCTCGGACGTGTCGCCGGGGCACGGGTAGTCGCCCGTCGTCACGCCCGCGCCGGCGATCCCGGAGCTGCCCTTCCAGCCGTCCGGCACCGGAAGGCTGATGCCGCTGGTCAGGTCCGTGGCATAGCCGTCCTCGGTACCCGGCAGCTGCTGCTCGGGGGCGCCGCTCCCGCCGCCGCCTCCCGGTGCGCCCGGACCACGACGGGGCGAGTCCGAGGGCGGGGCGGACGGGGCCGCGGCCGCGCGCTCGTTGTCGTCGCCGGACCTGTCCGACAGCAGGAAGACGCCGCCCCCGACGGCGGCGAGGACCACCACCGCGGCGGTGACGCCCAGTCCGACGCGCATCCGGCGGCGCCGGACCGTGGCGGGCGGCACACGGAGCTGGTCGGTCCACCGGGTGCCGTCCCACCAGCGCTCGTGGACGGGGCCGATTCCTGTATACCCGGGGTCTGGGTGCCAGCCGGGCGGGCTCATCTGGGTCACGCGCCCCACCGTAGAACGACTGCGTGAGAATCGCATGAATCAGCTGTGCCGGATCGATCCGGATCGAAGAGGTCGGCGGGGCCGTCCGCCGTCCCTGTGGGAGGCCGAACGATGAGTGAAGAAGCAGCCGTGCGGATCGAGCGCGACGGGCCGGTGTTCACCGTGATCCTCGCGCGGCCCGGGTGCCGCAACGCCGTGGACGGGCCCACCGCCCGGCAACTGGCCGATGCGTTCCGGGAGTTCGATGCCGATCCGGACGCGTGCGTCGCCGTGCTGTGGGGCGAGGGCGGTACGTTCTGCTCGGGTGCCGACCTGAAGGGCATCGGTACGGAGCGGGGCAACGAGGTCCGGGCCGACGGCGACGGGCCGATGGGGCCGACCCGTATGCACCTGGGCAAGCCCGTCATCGCGGCCGTCTCCGGCCACGCCGTGGCCGGTGGGCTGGAGCTCGCCCTCTGGTGCGATCTCCGGGTGGTGGAGGACGACGCGGTGTTCGGGGTGTTCTGCCGCCGCTGGGGTGTGCCGCTGGTGGACGGGGGAACGGTGCGGCTGCCGAGGCTGATCGGCGAGAGCCGGGCCATGGACATGATCCTCACCGGGCGGCCCGTGCCGGCGGCCGAGGCGTACGCCATCGGGCTCGCCAACCGGATCGTGCCACCCGGCCAGGCACGAGGCGCGGCGGAGCGGCTCGCCCACGAGATCGCCGCCTTCCCGCAGTTGTGTCTGCGCCACGACCGGCTCTCGGTGCGCGAGCAGCACGGGCTGGGCGAACCGGAGGCGCTGGCCCAGGAGTACCGGCACGGCCTGGTCCCGCTGACGGCGGGAGAGACGCGGGCCGGGGCCGAACGTTTCGGAGGCGGCGCAGGCCGCCACGGATCCTTCGACGGGTGACGGCCGGGACACTGCCGGCTGTCCGCAGCCCGGCCTCCTGCGCCCGGCCCTCCGCAGCCCGGTCCTCCACCCGGTCCTCCGGCGTCCGGGCCCGGAAAACACTGCGACGTCGCCGTTTTCGGCCCCTAGGCTCGGCGGATGCCGACCCACACGTACCCCGACAAGCCCCGGCCCGGCGACCGTGTCGCCGTGCTGTCCCCCTCTTCCGGCCTTCCCGGCATCCTGCCGCTGCCCCATGAACTGGGGCTGCGCAGGCTCCGGGAGGACTTCGGCCTCGAACCGGTGGAGTACCCGACGACGAGGAAGATGGGCTCCACCCCGCAGGAACGCGCCGCCGACATCCACGCGGCGTTCGCCGACCCCGGCATCAAGGCCGTGATCTCCAGCATCGGCGGCGACGACCAGATCACCGTGCTGCCGCACCTGGACCGCGAGCTCCTGCGCGCCAACCCCAAGCCGTTCTTCGGGTACAGCGACTGCACGAACCTGCTGGTGTACCTGGAGAATCTGGGCATCGTCGGCTACCACGGCGGAACGGTCGTGGTCGAACTGGGACGTCCCGGCGCGATGCACCCACTGACCGCGGACTCCCTGCGCGCCGCCCTCTTCACCCGGGGCGAATTCGAGCTCACCCCGTCCAAGGAGTCCAACGGGGAGAACGGCCGGTGGGAGGACCCGCGCACCTTCGACTCCGAGCCCGCGATGCTGCCCTGCGGGGGCTGGATCTGGCACAACGCCGACGGCCGGAACGTGCGGGGCGCGAGCTGGGGCGGAAATCTGGAGATCCTTTCCTGGCTGCTGATGGCCGATCGTGAGATCCGGCCGGTGGACGAATACGCGGGACGGGTGCTGTTCCTCGAAACGAGCGAGGAGATGCCGTCGGCCGACGAGGTCTACCGGATCCTGCGGAGCATGGGGGAGCGCGGCCTGCTCCGGCAGTTCCCCGCCCTCCTCATGGCCCGGGCCAAGAACTGGTCGTTCGAGAAGCCGCTCGGCGCCGAGGACGGGGAGCGGTACCGCACGGAGCAGCGGAAGGCGGTGCTGCGGGCACTGGACGAGTACGCCCCCGAGACCATGGCCGTCCTCGATGTCGACCTCGGTCACACCGACCCGCAGCAGATCATTCCGTTCGGCGGCCGGATCGAGGTGGACGGAGTGGGGCGCCGCGTCGTCGTCAGCTACTGAACGGGCCTCGCCCGGCCCGGGCCGGCGAACGCCTGCCGGGAACGCCTGCCCCGGGAGTCGCCTCTTTGGTCCGACCATATGCGGTGTGTGACATAGTTGAAGATCCAGCGGCAGAGTCGACGGCAACCGGACGGTTCCGGCCGAGGCAAGGGGTGGCGGATGCCCGTCGAATGGCAACCCGTACGGCAGTCCCGTACGCATGAGCTGGTGCTTCAGAGCATCGAGCAGCGGGTCTTCGCCGGTGAGCTGCGGGCGGGCGACCGACTGCCGCCCGAGCGCGAGCTCGCGCCGGTGCTCGGGGTCAGCCGGTCCGCGCTGCGCGAGGCGCTGCGGGTGCTGGAGACCATCGGCGTACTGGTCGCACAGCCGGGCCGGGGGCCCGACGCCGGGGCGCGGATCGTGCGCCACCCCGACGACGCGCTCGGGCGGCTGCTGCGACTGCACTTCGCGCTGGGCAGCTACAGCCTGGAGGACGTCCTGGAGGCGCGTGTCGTGCTGGAGCGGTCCAGCTTCGAGGCGGCCGCGCGCAACGCCTCCCCGGAGGATCTCGACGAGGCGGAGGCCCTGGTCGTACGCATGGCGGAGCCGGGCGTCCCGGTCCTGGAGTTCAACGATCTGGACACCCGGTTCCATGTGCACATCGCCCGCAGCTCCGGCAACGAGCTGACCTCCACGCTCACCTCCGCCGTCCGCGAGTCGGTGCGACCGCTGATCCTGCGCGCGCTGGAGGCGGCCGAGGACTGGCCGGCCACGGCCGCAGCGCTCAACGCCGAGCACACCGAGCTGCTGAGGCTGGTGCGCGCGGGCGAGGGCGCGAGCGCCGCCGACCTGGTCGAGAGGCATATCCGCAGCCTCCACGGCACGCTGGTCGACGAGAACTCCGAGCGGGCGCGAGAGGATTCCTGACACGTCCAGGTACGGCTCCGGTCGGACGGACCGGAGACGTACGGCCGTGAGCGTGTGATTGTCAGGTGCATGCTCATCGGCTCACGGTCCGGTGGATCGCGGCGCGCATTCTTCATGTTCCGGACCGAGGCTAGTATGGTCGGACCATAAAAATAGAGAAGCGATCGGAGAGACCCCCATGCGCATCGGACTCTTCGCCACCTGTCTGGGAGACACGCTCTTCCCCGAGGCGGTGAAATCGACCGCGGTCCTGCTCGCCCGCCTGGGCCACGACGTGGTGTTCCCGCCGGGGCAGACCTGCTGCGGTCAGATGCACGTCAACACCGGATATCAGCGCGAACCCGTCCCCCTGGTCCGGAACTTCGCCGACCAGTTCGGCGACGACTCGATCGACGCCGTCGTGATGCCGTCCGGATCGTGCGCGGGCTCGGTCCGGCACCAGCACGAGATCGTCGCCGAACGGTACGGGGACGCGGCGCTGCGCGCGGGCGTCGCCACCGTCAAGGCCAAGACGTACGAGCTGTCGGAGTTCCTCGTGGACGTCCTGGGCGTGGGCGACGTCGGCGCGTACTTCCCGCACCGGGTGACGTACCACCCCACCTGTCACTCCCTGCGCATGTTGCGCGTCGGCGACAAGCCGCTCAGGCTGCTCCGCGCCGTCGACTCCATCGACCTCGTCGAACTCCCCGAGGCCGACTCCTGCTGCGGCTTCGGCGGCACCTTCGCCGTCAAGAACGCCGAGACGTCGACCGCGATGCTCCAGGACAAGATGCGCAACATCGCCACCACCGGGGCCGATGTCTGCACCGCGGGCGACTCGTCCTGTCTGATGCACATCGGCGGCGGCCTCTCCCGCATCGGCTCCGGCACCCGCACCCTGCACCTCGCCCAGATCCTCTCCGCCACCCGCACCTCGCCGTACGTCCCCACGGAGGCCGTCCGATGAGCAGCACCTTCCTCGGCATGCCCGCGACCCCGCCCCGCTCCCCGTACGGAACGGGCAACCTGCGCGGCGACCGGAAGTTCCCCGAGGCCGCCCACGACGAACTGCGCAACGAACAGCTGCGCCGCAACCTCGGCCGGGCCACCCGCACCATCCGCGCCAAACGCCTCCACGTCACCGGCGAACTGCCCGACTGGGAAGCGCTGCGCGAGGCGGGTTCGGCCATCAAGACCGACACCATGAACCGGCTCCCCGAACTCCTGGAGCAGCTGGAGCGCAACGTCACCGAGCGCGGCGGCACCGTCCACTGGGCGCGCGACGGCGTCGAGGCCAACGAGATCGTCGCCCGGCTGGTCAGGGCGACGGGCAGCAGCGACGTCATCAAGGTCAAGTCGATGGCCACCCAGGAGATCGGCCTCAACGAACACCTCGAATCGGCCGGCATCACCCCGTACGAGACCGACCTCGCCGAACTGATCGTCCAACTCGCGCACGACAAGCCGTCGCACATCCTGGTGCCCGCGATCCACCGCAACCGCGACGAGATCCGGCAGATCTTCCTCAAGGAGATCCCGGGCGTCGACCCGGGCCTGGACAACGTGCCCGCGCATCTCGCCGCCGCCGCCCGCGCCTACCTGCGCGAGAAGTTCATGACGACCAAGGTGGCGGTCTCCGGGGCGAACTTCGGCATCGCCGAGACCGGAACGCTCGCCGTCGTGGAGTCCGAGGGCAACGGCCGCATGTGCCTGACGATGCCCGACACCCTGATCACCGTCATGGGCATCGAGAAGGTGCTGCCGCGCCATCAGGACCTCGAAGTGTTCCTCCAGCTGCTGCCGCGCTCCTCCACCGGCGAGCGGATGAACCCGTACACCTCGATGTGGACCGGGGTGACGCCGGGCGACGGACCGCAGGAGTTCCATCTGGTCCTGCTCGACAACGGCCGCACCGCGGCGCTCGCCGACCGGATCGGACGCGAGGCCCTCAACTGCATCCGCTGCTCGGCCTGTCTCAACGTCTGCCCGGTGTACGAACGGGCCGGCGGCCACGCGTACGGATCGACGTACCCCGGACCGATCGGCGCCGTCCTCACCCCGCAGCTCGCCGGGATGCACGCGGCCAAGAACGACCCCAACAGCTCGCTGCCGTACGCCTCCAGCCTCTGCGGCGCCTGTTTCGACGCCTGCCCGGTCAAGATCGACATTCCGTCGCTCCTGGTCGAACTGCGCCACCAGCACACCGAGCAGTCCGGCACCACGGCGGAGAAGCTGGCCATGAAGGCCGCGGCGACCGTCATGAAACATCCGAAGCTCTTCACCGCAGCGCAGAAGGGGGCGGGCATCGGCCGCGTCATCGGCGGGCGGGACGGGAAGATCTCGCATCTCCCGCCGCCGTTCGACGGCTGGAGCGGGAGCCGGGACACCGAGGTCCCGCCGAAGCAGACCTTCCGCTCCTGGCTGGCATCGGCCGAGGGCACCGCGACGATGCGGGCCGCCGCGGGCGAGTACGAGCAGGGCCGGAAGAAGAACGAGGAGGAGAAGTGACGACCGCTCGCGAAACGGTGCTGGGCAGGATCAAGGACGCACTCTCCCTCGCCCCCGCCCCCGCCCCCGGCATCGCCGTCCCGCGCGGCTACCGCACCGGCCGCACCCTCCCCGACGACGAACGCCTGGCCCTCTTCACCGACCGGCTCGTCGACTACAAAGCCACCGTGCACACCTGCACCGCCGACCGCACCGCACACGTCGTCGCCGAGGTGCTGCGGGAGCGCGGGGCACGGCGGATCGGCGTGCCGGCCGGGCTCGACGCCGACTGGCTCGGCGGGTACGACGGCGAGGTCCAGCGGGACTCCGCCGACATCCCGGCGCCCCGGCTCGACGCGTTGGACGGGGTCGTCACCGCCTCGGCCGTCAGCTGCGCCGAGACCGGCACCATCTTCCTGGACGGCTCGCCCGACCAGGGGCGGCGGGCGCTTTCCCTGGTCCCCGATCTGCACGTCTGCGTCGTCGATCTGTCGACGGTCGAGGCCGGTGTGCCGGAAGCCGTGGCACGGCTGGTGCCGCAGCGTCCGACGACGCTGATCAGCGGCCCCTCGGCCACCTCCGACATCGAGCTGGAGCGGGTGGAGGGCGTGCACGGTCCGCGCACCCTGGCCGTGGTGATCAGGACGGACGCGTAGGGCCGGCGCCGGCGGGCGGGGTGCGCGGCGGTCACCGGGGATCCCCGCGCCGCGCACCCCGTTGCTCAGCCGTGCGTGACCGTCACCGGCTCGAAGCCGATACGCGTCGTCGTCCCGTCCTGCGCCCAGCGGACCTCCACGACGTCCCCGTCCACCGACACCGCGTCGACCACCGAGTCGATCGGCGCCGCGTCGGGCTCCGCGGTCAGCGAGGCCAGCGCCACCAGCACCACCGGGCCCGTCGCGGACGCGGACAGCCGGGGCACCACCGCCCAGGGCGTGTACGCGGTGCCCTGCGGAGCCCGTACCTCGTCCCGGGCCTCCCAGCCGTGCAGGCCGTACAGCTCCGAGGTCAGGGCGTCGTCGCGGCCGGTCGCCCAGCCCGTCTGCTCCACCCGCGCCCCGTCCGGCGCGCCGAGCACCCGGTGCGCCCGCAGCTCGTACCGCCCGCGCACCGCGGTGACGCTCTCCACCCGCAGCCCCGGCACCATCGGCGAGCCCGACGCGAACACCGGGCGGTGCCAGGAGGCGGCCCAGCCCCAGCCGTCGCCCCCGCCGGCGCCCAGCGCACGGATGACCCGGCGCCCGCTGCGGGCCCCGGCGACGACCACGGCCAGATGGTTGTCCGCCGTGTTCCCCCGCGAGGTGGGGCCGGTCACCGTGGAGTACGACTGGCGGCTGTACAGCGGGTCGTCCTGCACACCCGACTCGCCCTCGTGCGGGCGCACATGGTCACTGCCGTGGTTGTGCAGCCGCACGACCCCGTCCGCGCGGGTGGTCTGGACGAGCAGCCCCGGTGCGGGCAGTGCGAGCACCCGGTCGGGGCCCTCGCTCGGCGCGGGCTCCTCGGTCGCCGTCCACAGCGGATGGCCCTCCGGGGCGAGCAGCGAGACGAAGGCCTTGGACGCCCAGTACGGCGAGGCGGGCGCCGAGTAGTTCTGCAGCGACGCCTCGTGCGGGCCGTGCCAGCCCAGGTTCAGCAGCCCGTCCGTACCGGTCGCGCCCCGCTCCAGGAAGTAGCGCAGCGACCCGTTGATCACCCGCCGCGAGGCGCCGGGGGTGAGCGGGGTGTGCCCGCTGACGGCGCCGAGCGCCACGGACGAGGCCGCCGCGAAGCGGTAGGTCAGCGAGCGGCCGAAGTGGATCGGCGCGCCGTCGCCGCCGAACAGCAGCGAGAAGCCCTCCAGGTGCTCGCGCAGCCGGGCGCCGTAGTGCGCGGACAGCGCGGCGTCGCCCGACAGATGCGCGTCCAGCACCGGGTAGAGGTGCAGTGCCCAGCCGTTGTAGTGGTCGAAGGCCCGGCCGTCGCCGTCCGCGTACCAGCCGTCGCCCCGGTACCAGCCCTCCAGCAGATCGAGGGCCCGCTGCTTGGCCCGTGCCGTTTCCGCGTCGCCACGGCCCACGGACTCCAGGAACCCGGCCACGGAGTAGGGGAAGAGGTACCAGTTGTTGGGGGAAGGGACGTGCCGCAGCGCGTCGCGCAGCCACTCCTCGGTCCGGTCCTGGACCCCGGCGTCCAGCCGGTCCCAGAGCCACGGCCGGGTCAGCCGCAGGCCTATCGCCACCGAGGCGGACTCGACCATGGGCTGGCCGAAGACGGTGTGGTCGCGGATCAGCGGCCAGGACTCGGCGTCGTCACGGCCGGGGGTACGGGTGCCCGCCGCGAGCCCGTCGGCGTACCGGTCCAGCCAGCCGTGCGGGTCCTTGCCCTCCGCGCCCGCCACCCGGAAGGCGGCGGCGAGGAAGGTGCGCGCGTAGCCCTCCAGACCGTCGGAACGCACACCGGAAGCGGACGGCCGGCCCGGCAGGTCCAGCAGGGCGCCGCCGGGGGTGGCCCACTGCCAGGCGGCCCGGAGCAGCCCGTCGGCGGCGGCCTCCCAGTGCGCGCGGGTGTAGCCGGTGTACGGGCTCGACCTCCGGTCGTCCGCCGGGAGTTCGATGGGTGAGATCGGATGCGGAGCGGTCATGCGAGGAATGCCAGCCTTTCGTGTCGTACGGGATGGGCGAAACCGTCGCCCGCGGCCCAGCGGTCGATCTCGCCGACCGCGAGGCCGACCAGTCGTTGCCATTCATTGCCCTGCGAGCCCGCGAGGTGCGGGGTGATCAGAGCGTTGTCGCAGTCCCAGAGGGGGTGTGCGGTGGGCAGTGGATCGGGATCGGTGACGTCGAGGATCGCCCGGATCCGGTCCTGCCGGAGCACGTCGGTGAGTGCGTCCTGGTCCACGACGGCGCCCCGCGCGGTGTTGATCAGCACGGCGTCCGGGCGCATCGAGGTGAGCAGCTCACGGTCGACGAGCCCGCGGGTGGACGGCAGCAGCGGGGTGTGGACGCTCACCACGTCGCTCTGCGCGAAGAGTTCCGCGAGGCCGACCGGCCGCACACCGAGCGCCGCGGCCTGCGCGTCGGTGACGTACGGATCGTGCAGCAGGACGGGCAGGTCGTAGGGGCGCAGCAGCTCGATGACGCGCCGGCCGATCATCGAGGCGGACAGGATGCCGACGGTGCGGCCGTGGTTCCCGACCCGGGCGGGCGTGGCGAGCCAGTTGTCGCGGCGGCGCTCCGCGCGGTACTCGCGGGCCCGTTCCAGGACCCGTTTGCCGGAGAGCAGGATCATCGCGACGGTGTACTCGGCCACCGGCAGGGCGTTGGCGGCGGCCGCCGACGAGACCTCGATGCCGCGGTCCCAGCACTCCTCGGTGATGTGTCCGCGGACGCTGCCCGCGGTGTGGACGACCGCGCGCAGCCGCGGGGCGGCGGCCAGGGCGGCCGCGTCCAGCGGCGGACATCCCCAGCCGGTGACCAGGATCTCCACGTCCGCCAGAACGGCGCGGGCCCGGTCGGTGGCGAAGTCGTCGAGGGCGGGGAGGTCCGCGAGATCGCAGACCTCGTCGAGCGCGGCCAGGGACCGGGCGTCGAGGAGCGCGGTCGCGGCGGCAGGCTTCATGGCCACGGCGGCGCGCGGCCGGTTCCGGGTGGGGCGGGCTTCGGAAGGGTCGGGGCTGGTCCTGGTCATCTTTCTCCTGGCAGAGGGACGGGACGGTGGCGGTGGCCCGGTCATTTCACGGCACCCGCGGTGAGCCCCGACTTCCAGAAACGCTGGAGCAGGGCGAAGGCGAGGACCAACGGCAGGACCGCGAGGAGCGAACCCATGATCACGACGGGGTAGTACTCGGGCGAGACGACGGCGGCGCTGTTCCATGTGTAGAGACCGAGACTGACCGGATACAGATGCTGGTCGGAGAGCATGACCATCGGCAGGAAGAAGTTGTTCCAGATCGCCGTGAGCTGGAAGAGGAAGACGGTCACCAGGCCCGGCCCCAGCATCCGCAGGGCGACCCGGAAGTAGGCGGCCAGCTCGCCGGCGCCGTCCAGCCGCGCCGCCTCCAGCACCTCGTCCGGCACGTACCCCCGGCTGAAGATCCGGCCGAGGTAGACCCCGAACGGGTTGAAGAGCACCGGGACGAAGACCGACCAGAAGGTGTTGACGAGGCCCGTGCCGGACGCCATCAGGTACAGCGGCAGCGCGAGCACGGTCTGCGGCACCATCACCGCGGCCAGCACCAGGGCGAACAGCTTCTCCTTGTGCGCGAAGCGGTACTTGTCGAAGGCGTACCCGCAGGCGATGCTCACCATCGCGCCGACCGCGGCGCCCAGCACCGCGTACAGCAGGCTGTTTCCGTACCAGCGCCCGTACAGTCCGCCGTCCATCGCGAACAGGTCCTTCAGGTTCTGCCCGAAGGAGAAGTGGTCCAGCGACAGCACATCGCTGCCGAACAGCGCGTCGCGGTCCTTCGAGGCGGCGAGGACCAGCCACAGCACGGGCAGCAGCGTGTAGAGCACCGAGACGCCGACGACGAGGTTGACGACGGCGCGGCCGAGGAGCCGGGGCCGCCGAGCGGCGGCGGTCCGGGCAAAGAGCGTGCTCACCGGGTGTCCTCCCCGGGTGCCCCCGCGCGGTTGGACCAGCGGGTGACGCCGTAGGAGAGCGCGATCGTGCAGACGAGCAGGACGACCGAGGCGGCCGCGGCGAGGCCGTAGTTGTTACGGGTGAACGCCGCGTCGTAGATGTACATGCTGGGCGAGAACCGAGAGCTGATCATCGGTGTCGCCTGGCTCAGCAGCATCGGCTCGGTGAACAGCTGCAGGGCGAAGATCAGGGTGAACATCGCGACCATCACGATCGACGAACGCACCAGCGGTGTTTTCACCTGGAGCGCGGTACGGACCGGACCCGCGCCGTCGACCACCGACGCCTCGATCACCTCGCGCGGCACGGCCTGGAGGGCCGCGAAGAAGACGACCGTGTTGTAGCCGAGATTGCTCCACAGCGCGATGTTCACGATCGACGGCAGGACGGTGTGCACACCCAGGAAGTCGACGGTGATGTCGGCCCCGGCCAGCAGGTCGATCACCGGGCTGAGCCCCGGGGTGTACAGGTACAGCCAGATGACGGCCGCGATGATGCCGGGCACCGCGTGCGGCAGGAACAGCCCGAGCCGGGCCCACGACCGCAGCCGTACCAGCCCGGAGTCCAGCAGCAGGGCGAGCGCGAGGGCGCCGGTCACCATCAGCGGGATGTAGATCAGGCAGTACAGGACGACGGTGCCCAGCCCGCCGATGAACGTCGGGTCGGTCAGCACGGCGGTATAGCTGCGCAGCCCGACGAAGACGGTGCGCTCCGGGCCGAAGCCGAGACCGGGCTGGTCGGAGCCGAAGAAGCTGAGCCAGAGGGCCGTTGCGACGGGGATCAGGAAGACCGTCACGAGAAGGATGAAGAAGGGGGTCATCAGGGCGCCGCACGCGCCGAGTTCCCGGCGCCTGGCGTGCCTGAGGGCGCGGCGCGCCGGTCCGGCGGCCGACGGCTGTTGTTCCCCGGCGGTCCCCGAGGCGTGCGCGGGCGGACGCGTGGGGGCGGGAGCGGGGGTGGTGAGGTGGCTGGACACGGTGTCACCTGCCTCTCTGCTGCTGGAAGGGCTGCTGCTGGAAGGACCGCTGCCGGAACGGGGGACGGAAGAGGGGACGGGGCACGGTCAGGTGCTGTGCTCGGTGGTGGCGAGACCAAGGGCCCTGAGGTCCGGCATGGTGCCCCGCTGGGCCGCGCGCACGGCGTCGATCACCGAACCCCGGCCGCCGCCCACCCGGGCGAAGCCGTCCTGCATCACCTTCTGCGAGGCGGACATCCGCGGTCCCCATGTCCAGCCGTCCCGGATCTTGTGCGCCTCCCGCTCGAAGAGCGCGTAGATGTCCTGCCCGTTGTAGTAGCCGCGGTCGAAGGCCTTGCGGCCGACGGCCACGAGCCCGGGGGCGGCCGGGTACTGGCTGCTGGTGCCGCCGGCGAGCCGGGCGCGCAGCGCGTCGGGGTGCGATACCTGCCACGCGATGAACTCCATGGCGGCCTCCGGGTGCCTGCTGCCGGAGGTGACCGCGAAGGTGGACCCGCCGTGGGTGCCGAGCGCAGCGGCGGACGGGCTCCACTGGGGCAGCGGCGCGACGGCCCACTTCCCCTTCTGCGCGGGCCGGGCGTTCATCTGCGCCCCGGCGTCCCAGGCACCGCTGAGCCGGGTGAGGACCTGGCCGCTGCCGATCTGGGCGTCGTACTGCCGGCCGTCGACCGCGTTCACGACGACCAGGTCCTGGTCGATCAGCCGCTGCCAGTACGCGGCGACGCGGCGGCTCGGCGCGTCGGCGAACGACACGTTCCAGGCGCCCGCCCGGGTGTCGAACCACTGGGCACCGGCCTGCCAGGCGAACGAGGCGAACTGCGGGGCGCCGTCCGTGGCGAAGGCCGTCAGTCTGCGGCCGGGGGCCTTGCGGCGCACCGTCCGGGCCACCTCCTCGAACTCCGCCCAGGTGCGCGGGACCGGCAGGCCGTACTCGGCGAACAGGTCGGTGCGGTAGTGCATCACCATCGGCTCGACGTCCAGCGGCACGCCGAAGACCCGCCGGTCGAAGGTGGTCAGGCCGAGCGCCTGCGGCAGCAGCGCGGCGCGCAGCCGGTCGCCGACCAGGCCGGTGATGTCCCGGGCGACCCCGTCGATGGCGAAGCCCGGGATCTGGGGGTACTCGATCGTCGCGACGTCCGGGGCGTTGCCCGCCCGGGCGGCGTTGCTGAGCTTGGCGTACCCGCCCATCGAGCCCGCCGGGACCTGCTGGAGGTCGACCTGGACGGTGTCGTGGGTGCGGTTGAACGCGTCCACCACGTCCTGGCTGCCGCGCAGCGCGGACCAGAAGGTGATCCGAGTGGGGCGCCGGCCGCCGCCGGCCGCCGTGGCGCCGGTGCTGCGCGCGGCAACCGCCCCCGAGGGCGCGCCGCCGCAGGCGCCGAGCGCACCTGCCGACGGCAGGGCGGCGATCGTGGCGAGCACGGATCGACGGCTCTGTCGTCCGGGCATGTGCGCCTCCCGCGGCTGCTGAAACGGCTCACGGGGAATCCTGATCGGCTGATCGTTACTTGGTCAATAGATCGCTCAGAAGAAAATTAAAACGGTCAAACGATCAGTCGGTGGAGCGGGGCGGCTCCTGGGCCGATCCCCGCACCTTCAGCGTGGGCAGCAGCTCCGTGCGGCGCACCGGACCGCTCGCGCCCGCCCCGCCCGCCAGCCGGTGGAGCAGCAGCTCGGCGGCCGCCCGCCCGATCTCCGCCTTCGGCGGCGCCACCGCCGTCAGCGGCGGGCTGCCGAGCGCCGCCACCACATCGTCGTACGCCACCACCGAACAGTCCCGGGGTACCTCGACACCGCTCTCCGCCAGCCGCTGCACCAGCATCAGCGCGTCCACGTCGCCGTGCAGCACGGCGCCCGTCACGCCCCGCTCCCGCAGCAGCGCGGCGAGGTCGAGCACGGCAGGGTTGCCGCCCGCCCCGGCGGGACCGCGGGGCTCCGCCGGGGCGGGGGCGTCCGGGCCCGGCACGGCCTGCGGGGAGCTCAGCACCACCGACCACTGCGCCACCTCGGGACGGGCCGCCGCGATCTCGGCGAACGCGGTACGGATGCTGCGTGCCGTCGGACTGTCGTCCCGGGCGGCCAGCACGATACGGCGGTGCCCCAGCGACACCAGATGGTCCACGGCGAGATGGATCCCGTACCAGTGGTCGGAACAGACGGAGTCCAGGGCGTGCAGCGCGCTGCCCGGCCGGGGCCGCCGCTCCATCAGCACGGTCGGCACCCCCACGTTCGCGAGCCAGCCGTAGTCCAGCTCCTCCGAGCGGGCGCTGCGCCAGCGGGGCGCGATCAGCAGCCCGCGCGCCCCGTCCGCGAGCGCCCGTTCCACCAGCGGACGTTCGGCACCGGCCGACGGCGGCGCGATGTGCAGGGCGATCCGGATCCCGGACTCCTCCAGGACGGAGCGGGCGCCGTGCAGGGTCTCGTACAGGTACGTGTGCCGCTCCGGGACGACCAGGGCGACCGCCCCGGCGTCGCCGCCCGGCTCCTCGCCCCGGGCCGCCGGGACCGCGGCGGTCGGGACCGGCTCCCGCACCGGGCGGGCCACCCCGTGTCCGCGGCGCAGCCGCCCGTCCCGGGCCAGCTCCTCCACGTCCCGCCGGACCGTGACCACCGAGACATCGAGCTCGGCCGCGAGCGCGCTGACCTTGACGGCGCCGCGCGACTCCACCACCGACAGGATCCGCTGCCGCCTGAGTTCAACCGGCTCCCGCATGCTGCTGGCCCCCTCGCCGTACCGCCGCGCACTGTTCGTTTGAGCGCTTCCGGTGAGCGCTCGGCACGCAGCATAGCGATCGGTCTCCGGCCGGACAGCGCTGCGGACCGCCACGTACGCCCCACGGGCCCCAGTGGGCACCCTTGCCACTGCGTCACAACGAGACCTAACGTCAACGGACTTGAGACCGAACGCCGAGGGGAGGGGCACATGGAGATCAAGAAGGTCGTGGTCCGCGAGGAAGAGGCGAAGAACCGCGAACGGCAGACGATCGAGAAACGTCCGACACGCTGAACCGGAACGCCCCGGTTCGGCGGGACAGCGACGAGAAGGGCGGACGCCGGGCGGGGCCCGGCGTCCGCCACCGTGCCGTGGGAGGCTCCGTGCGAATACATCTGGTGACCATGCCCTGGCAGCCGATCGAACTCCCCTCGCTCCAGGTGGGACTGCTGCACGCGCTGCTGGACCGGACCCGGCCGGACGACGAGGTGCGCGAGTTCCACGGCTCCCTGCGCTGGGCGGAATTCCTGCTGGAACGCTCGAAGGGGGCGTTGCGCCCAGGTGACCACGTCGCGGTCGGCAGCGAATCGATCTTCGACGGACTCGGGGACTGGGTGTTCTCCGGCGTCCTGTACAACGACCCCGAATGGGGTGTGGCGCAGCTCAAGGAGTACGCCGCGCAGCGCGGGACCGACATCGCCACCGCGACCGCGATGCGCGTCCACGCGGCGGAGTTCGTCGAGGAGGGCGCGGGCGCGATACTCGCCGACGCCCCCGATGTCGTGGGCTTCACCTCCACGTTCATGCAGAACATCTCCTCGCTGGCGCTCGCCGCGGAGCTCAAACGGCGCCGCCCCGGGCTGACCGTGGTGTTCGGCGGAAGCAACTGCGACGGCCCGATGGGCCACGCACTGCACCGCAACCACCGCTTCGTCGACCATGTGGTGCGCGGCGAGGGGGAGTACGCCCTGCCCGCCCTGCTCGCCCACATCGACGCGGGCACCGCGCCCGCCGACGTCCCCGGACTCTGCTGGTGGGACGGCCGGGAGTCGCGCGCCAACGAGGAGTCCCGGCGCACCGTCGCACCCGCCGACATCCCCTCGCCCGACTACGACCTCTGGCAGCGGGCCATCGACGCCTCCCCGGTCGCGGAGTACGTCCACCCGAAACTGGTGGTGGAGGGGGCCCGGGGCTGCTGGTGGGGCGAGAAGCACCACTGCACCTTCTGCGGGCTCAACGGCTCGGCGATGACCTTCCGGGCCAAACCCGGGAACCGGCTCTGGGACGAGGTCGACCGTCTGGTGCGGCGGCACCGCATTCTGGACATCGTCACCGTCGACAACATCATCGACATGGCGTACTTCAAGGACTTCCTCCCGCTCGCCGCCGGCAGCGACTGGGACCTGCGCATGCACTACGAGGTCAAGTCCAACCTCACCGCCGAGCAGCTGGAACTGCTCGCCCGCGCCGGCTCGGTCCACATCCAGCCCGGCATCGAGAGCCTCGGCAACAGGGCTCTGGACCTCATGGACAAGGGCGTCAGCGGGGCCCGCAACGTCCGGACCCTGCGCGAGTGCGAGAACCACTCGCTCACCTGCTCCTGGAACTACCTGTACGGCTTCCCGGGGGAGACCGACCAGGACTACGCCCCCGTCATCGACCAGCTGCCGGCGCTCGTCCACCTCCAGCCGCCCGGCGGAGCCCACCGCATCCAGCTGGAACGGTTCAGCCCCAACTTCGCCGACCCCGCGCTCGGCTTCCCGCAACGCCGGCCCGCCGAAATGTACCGCCATGTCTACGACCTGCCCGAGGACCAACTGGCTGATCTGGTCTACCTCTTCGACACCCCGCCCGCCGGGATCGGCGGCGGGACCGAGGCGCGGCTGAAGGCCGCGGCCCGCGACTGGTACACCGGCCATCCCGCCTCGACCCTGGTCCTGGAACAGCCCACCGACGACGGGCCACTCCTCGTCCACGACCGGCGCCACGGCTGGCCGCCCCGCACCCACCGGCTGACCGGCTGGCACGCCGCCGCCCTGCGCCACCTGGAGGCGGGCCGCACCCGCAGCGCACTGCACCGGCTGCTCACGGCCGACGGGCACCGGCCGGCCGATGCGGAGCTGGACGCGTGGCTCGGCGAAGCGGTCGCGCTGGGACTCCTCTTCGACGACGGGCGTTCCTACGTGTCGCTGCCCACCTGGCACGTACCGGTCCGGTCGGTCGAGCGCGCCCAGGCACCGGACGGGACCGCCGGCGTGGCATCGGGCACGCCGGACGACGGAGAGAAGGCCGCCGAATGAGCCCCCTGCCCGCACCCCCGACCCGCACCGCGCCCGACCTGCCGGCCGGGTGGGTGCCGCACCGGATCCGCGGACGGCTGGTGACGGTCGGCGAACCGCTGCGGCTGGGGGCGGGCGGACGCCCGGCGGCGGAAGCGGTCCGGTTCCTGCGCGAGTGCCAGAGCCACGACCTCGTGGTGCGCTGGCTTCCGGCGACCGACGACCCGCTGTTCACCGGGCCCGCGCACGAGGTGGCCCGGACGGCCGGTCTGCTGCGCCACCTGCCGGCCCCCGGCCCCCTGCCCGGCGAACCGGTGGAGCTCGGCACCTGGCGGGAGCGCCACGCCTACGGGCAGCTCTACCACCGGCGCGGACCGGACTTCGTCACCGTCATGGACCGCCGGGAGCCGTCGGCCGCAGCCCGCTTCACGATCGACGACCCCGATCTGCTCGCCGCCTTCCGCACCGTCCAGGCCCCCACCGCAATGGCCGCGCTGGACGCCATCGGCCGGGAAGCGGTGGAGCTGCTGGCGGCCGAGCGCCTCGCCCGGGTGACCGACGGCTGGGCGGTGGCCCTGCCGCCACGCATCCGCCGGTGGCCCGTCCCCTGCACCGACATCTGAACGGGATGGAGC
>NZ_JBCEWQ010000074.1:0-42102 GCF_038448545.1 Streptomyces sp. CLV115 | reverse complement strand
CCCCCAGCCTGCCCAGCCCCCGGCTTCCCCGGCCCTGGGCTTCCCGGAATCTCCGGAGGAGAAGGCTCGGACGGTCGTGGTCCGGGCACTCGTCAGGTACGCGTGACGGCTCCCGCGCCGATGAGGAGGGCGACTGTTCCGGCATGCGGGCCGGCCTGCGCCCAGTCCAGGGGCGAGCGGCCGGCGCCGTGATCTTCGCGGAGGTTCGGATCCGCTCCGTGCGCCAGCAGTTCGCGCACCGCTTCGGTGTGCCCCCAGCACGCGGCGGCGCACAGGGGCGTGCCCTCCGAACCGAGTCCGCCGCTCTCGGTGTCCGGGGAGGCCCCGGACACCAGGAGCAACCGGGCGATCTCGGCTTCGCCGTTCACGGATGCCAGATAGAGCGGGGTGACGCCTTCGCTGTCCGCCCGCTCCGGGTCGGCCCCGGCCCGGAGGATCGCCTTCACCCGGCCGGATCGGCCCATGAGGACTGCTGTGCCGAGGTGTTGGGTGAGCTTCTTGCGCCGCCGCCGGTTCATGGGAGCGAGGCTAGCGGCCGGCAGCGCGGCGTGGACAGCCGGTCCGGCCCGCCGAGGACCGGCCTGCGATCACCCGACCGGGAGGCCGAGCCCTGCGGCGATCGCGCTGACCCGGGTGAAGACGGACACGGGGTACTGGTCGTCGCAGTACTTGTTGCCCGTGGAGACCACACCGATCACCTTGCCCCCTGCGACCAGGGGGCCGCCGGAGTCGCCCCGGCAGACGCTGTCATGGGTCCTGGCGGCCGGGATCCCGCACACCTTGAGCGAGGCGGACTCGCCCGGCTCGGTGAAGGGCGCGCACCCCTTGAGCGGTGCCAGGGTCAGTGTGGCCGACTTGAGCCGCTTCCCGGGAGTGTCGGTGGCGGTCTTGCCCCAGCCCATGGTCTTCGCGGTCTTCCCCTGGGCGTAGAGAGCCGAGTCCTTCGGACCGGCCGGCTTGATCGACGCGTACGGCATCGGCTTGGAGAGGGTGATCACCGCGGCGTCGTAGGTGAGGGTGGCCGCGGCGAACTTCGGGTGGACCTTCACCGACGCGACGTGCCGGACCGTCCCCTTGGTGCTGCTCATGTCCGTGCGCCCGCCGATGATCAGCAGGTCGCGGGGGTCGGCGGCGTCCTCGATGCAGTGCGCGGCGGTGAGCACCTTGGTGGGCGCCACCAGCGTGCCGCCGCAGAACTGCTCGCCGTCCGGAGTCTCGATGAGCATGGTGTACGGGTGGTCCGCCACGGTGGTGTTCTGCCCGCCGTGGATGGCGGCGGCAGGAGTCGCGGTGACCGCGAGACCGGCCGCGGCGAGGACGGAGGCGGTCAGCGCGGCGGCCGCGGAACGCCTGTTGAACGTGAACATGTGGTCCCCCCAGGACACATTGCGTGGCAGGTGGCCGCGCGTCGTGTGGAGGAGGATGCGGAGATCGGAGCCGGGGTTCCGTGATCGGCCGGTCCGAATCTCGCGGACGCTGCCGGAACACGCACAGGGCTTGTCGCACAGTTCTTGAGACTGTGCGACAAGCCCTGTCATCACCGGACAGCTCGGGAACCGGACAGCTCGGGAACCGGACAGCTCGGGAACCGGACAGCTCGGGAACCGGACAGCTCGGGAACCGGACAGCTCGGGAACCGGACAGCTCGGGAACCGGACAGCTCGGGAACCGGACAGCTCGGGGTCCGGACAGCTCGGGCTCCAGGCATCCCTGGCCCATGGGCTCCTGGGAGCCCGTGATGCCGATCCGGGGATCTGCGGCGTCGGAGCCTATTCGGCCGCGACCGCCTCGGTCCCGGTCCCGGCCTCCGCCTCCGCCCCGGCAGAGGTCTCCGGGCGCCGGATCGAGCAGACCAGGGCGTTGTCCTTCACGTCGGCGACGATGGTGTCACCCGGCTCCGCCTCGCCGCTCAGCAGCAGTGACGCGATCCGGTTGTCGAGTTCGGTCTGGATCGTGCGGCGCAGTGGGCGGGCGCCGAACTCCGGCTGGTGGCCGTGCGCGACGAGAAGCTTCTTCGCTGCCTCGGTGACCTCCAGCTCCATGTCCTGGGCCCGCACACGGCGCTTGCTGCCGTCGAGCATGAGGTCGACGATTTCGCCGAGGTCTTCCTTGTCGAGGCCGTGGAAGATGATCGTCTCGTCCACTCGGTTGAGGAACTCCGGCGGGAAGTGACCCCGCAGATCGCCCATCAGGTCGTCGCGGATCTCGGAGACATCGCCCTTGTGGGCGAGGATGCGCTGGGCACCGATGTTGGACGTCATGATGACGACGGTGTGGCGGAAGTCCACGGTTCGCCCCTGCGCGTCGGTCAGGCGTCCGTCGTCGAGGACTTGCAGCAGTGTGTTGAAGACGTCGGGGTGAGCCTTTTCCACCTCGTCGAACAGGAGCACACTGTACGGCTGGCGGCGCACCTTCTCCGTCAGCTGGCCGGCCTCCTCGTGGCCCACGTATCCGGGCGGTGCGCCGACGAGCCGCGAGACGGTGTGCTTCTCCTGGAACTCACTCATGTCGAAGCGGGCCATGCGGTTCTCGTCGCCGAAGAGCAACTCCGCGAGTGCCTTGGCAAGTTCGGTCTTGCCCACACCGGTCGGCCCGAGGAAGAGGAAGGAGCCGACGGGACGGTTCGGGTCGCCCATTCCGGCCCGGTTGCGGCGCACCGCCTGCGCGATCGCGGTGACCGCCTCGTCCTGGCCGACGACACGGGAGTGCAGCGCGTCCTCCAGCTTGAGCAGCTTCTCCTTCTCGCTGGCGGTGAGCTGCGTGACCGGGATGCCGGTGCGGCGGGACACGACTTCGGCGATGTCGGCGGTGGTGACGTCCATGACGCCCTCGCGCCGTTCCTCGACACCGGCGAGTTCGGCCTCGGTCTCCGCGATCCGGAGCTTCAGCCCGGACGCCTTGTCGAAGTCCTCGGACGCGACCGCTTCGTCCTTCTCCCGCTTCAGCTTGGCGAGCTCGTCCTCGCGGGAGACGACCTCGGTGGACCTGCCGAGCGACCGCAGCCGCACCCTGGCGCCCGCCTGGTCCACGAGGTCGATGGCCTTGTCCGGCAGGAAGCGGTCGCTGATGTAACGGTCGGACAGCTCGGCCGCCGCCACCAGTGCGTCGTCGGCGAAGCGGACCTGGTGATGGGCCTCGTAGGAGTCCCGCAGGCCCTCCAGGATCTGGATGGTCTCCTCGACCGTCGGCTCGGGCACCATGACGGGCTGGAATCGGCGCTCCAGCGCGGCGTCCTTCTCGATGTGCTTGCGGTACTCGTCGATGGTGGTCGCGCCGACGACGTGCAGTTCGCCGCGGGCCAGGGCCGGTTTGAGCATGTTGCCCGCGTCCATGGCGCCCTCGCCGGACGCTCCGGCGCCGACCACGGTGTGCAGCTCGTCGATGAACAGGATCGTCGAGTCCGCGGCGGCGCTGACCTCGTCGATGACGTTCTTGAGCCGTTCCTCGAACTGGCCCCGGTACTGGGAGCCCGCCACCAGACCGGAGAGGTCCAGGGCGATCACCCGCTTGTCCTTGAGGGTGCGGGGGACGTCCCCGGCCACGACGCGCTGGGCGATTCCCTCCACGATCGCGGTCTTGCCGACGCCGGGCTCACCGATCAGCACGGGGTTGTTCTTGGAGCGCCGCGAGAGGACCTCCACGGTCTGCTCGATCTCCTCGGCCCGGCCGACCACGGGATCGAGTTTCCCGGCCTTCGCCTCCTCGGTCAGGTCGCGTCCGTACTGGTCGAGTGTCGGGGTGTCGCTCGTTCCGCCCGCCGGGGTGCCGTCGGCCCGTGCCGCGTTGTCCGCCTCGCGCCGCAGTTTGCCGGTGTCCGTGCCGGAGGCACCGAGCAGCTTGGCCGCGCCGGACTCCTGGGTGTCCAGCAGCGCGCCGAGGATGTGCTCGGGCCCGATGTAGGAGACCCCGGCCGCCTGCGAACGCTCATAGGCCTGCAGGAGTACGCGCTTGGCGGCCGGCGTCAGGCTCGGCTCCGCGGACGGCGTGGCGCTCTCGCCCGGCAGGACTTCCGCGATCCGTTTGCCCAGCTCGTCGGGGTCCGCCCCGGCCTGTGCGAGCAGGGTGCGCGCCGGGTCCACCTGGGTGGCGGCCCACAACAGGTGCTCGGTGTCCAGGTCCCGGCTGCCGTCCTCGGTCGCACGTGTGGTTGCCCGGCCTATCAGCTCACGGGCGGATTCGGTCAGCAGCCGCCCGATGGGAACCCGCTGCACCTGCGGCGGTGAGGACGCCGGGGACATCCCGAAGAACCGGTTGAGCAGTTCGTTGAACGGGTCCGGGCCGCCGAAGGAGCCGAAGGAGGACATGGTCATGGTCACCGTCCAGTGAGTGCGGGTGGGAAGGGAGAGCGCGAGCGGTGTGCCTGCCGGGATCGCCCTGCGCCGGACACGGACGTGAGGTGCCCGGGACCGCGGCGCGTCGCGGTCGCCCCGTGGCCCCCATCGACAGGTGATTTCACTAGACCAACGCCCATCCCTTCTCGCAACGGCGCGGGCGATCACCCAACGCCGGCGGCCGTTGCCCTGCACCGCGTCACAGACTTCCCGGCACTGGGACGGACCGGCCGGGAGTACGCCGTTCGGGTGGCATCCGGGGCGGCCGTGCCGCCCCGAGCGGGCGGCGGTCCCGGCAGGTCGTCTCGCCGGCCGACCGGACGCAGCAAAGACTTGCGCCATGAGCGACAACGAGAATTCGGCGGATCTCAAGGGCGGCCTTGGCCACATCATCCTGTTGGCGGTCGTCTTCGCCATGCCCGTCCTCAAGCCGGCCTGGACGCTCGGCGGCGGAGGCGAGCGCGAGCGAGGCGCTGGTCGCCATGGAGCCGTCCAACTGGCCGGACGTCCTGATCGGCATGCTGCTCAACACCGCGCTGCTCGCCTCGGTGCTCGCCGTCGTGGTCTCGCGCACCACGCACGCGTACTTCGCCGCGAAGGGCGGGGCCGGGTCCACGCGGAGAGCTCCGTCGCTCACACGCTGTCGGCGGCCGCCGTAGTACCCCTCGCCTTCGCGCTGGTGGTCGGGGCCTTCCACGGATGGTGGTGGGGCGTCGCGGTGGCCGTCGCCTCGTACGCGCTGCGTCTCGGCGTGATCGTCGAGTACCGCACCGGGCGTCGCGAGCGAGGCAGCGGCAAGCGCACCCATACCTCACCCTCCGGCCGGCTCCAGCACTGCGCCGACGCCGCGGCCGTGGCCGCGCTGCTGCTGGCCGGGGTGGTGCTCCCGTCGATCGCGCCGGCCGGGGCGGTGGACGACCGCTCCTGGACGAATGTTGTGGAATGCGATGTGAACACCGGAGAGGGGAATGAACGTGCTCGTCCGGTGGAGTTGGGGCGCAAGGGCAACGGTGTCGTCGGCTGGGACATCGAGGCGGACGAGGTCGTCAACGGCATCAACTGCAAGGTCTCCGAGAACGATGTGGTGCGCGCACCGGTGTGGCGCTCCTGAGGACGGGCCCGGTGGGTTTCTCGGCGCGGGGTCGGCCCCTCCCCCGCCACGACCGGTTGATCGCGTCCTGCCTCAGTGGGTGACGGCCGCCAGCAGCCCGGGGAGTTCGGCCATGTCGTCGAACACGGTGGTACATGGCCCTTCGAGCCGCGAAGCAGGTGTGAGACCGCCGCAGTAGCCGAAGGCCCGCATCCCGGCGGCGCGGGCCGCCTGAACCCCGTACGCGCTGTCCTCGATCACCGCGCAGAGTCCGGGATCCACGCCCATGGAGCGGGCGGCGTGGAGAAAGAGGTCGGGGGCCGGCTTGCCCGTCGCGACGTCGTCGGCGCTGAAGATGTTCTCCGCGAAGTGGTCGCTCAACCCCGTGAGCCGGAGGTTGCGCCTGATGCCGTCGTGATCGCCGTTCGACGCGACACAGACGGGTGTGGTGAGGCGGTTCAGTACCTCGGCGATGCCGTCGACAGCGGCCGGCTCGGCGTCCAGCGCCGTGCGGTACAGATGCTCGTACTTCTGCTGCCAGTCCTTCTCCAGCCGGCGCCCGAGCCGCTGCTCGACGACCGCCGTGCAGACCTCGCCGGACGAGCCGACGAACTGCTCGATGATCTCGGCTTCGGTGAACAGGCAGCCCAGGTCGGCCATGACCATCGCGTCCACCCTGACGCATATCCGTTCACTGTCCACGAGGACACCGTCACAGTCGAAGATCACCAGTTCGAGAGGGCTCCGGGTCATGGGCGGCGGCCCAGGGCCGTGCGATGTCCCCAGGTCCCCGGCCCGGGCCGGCATCAGTGGCGGACCAGTACCAGCAGCAGGTCAGGAAGGAGCAACCACCGGCCGGGCACGTTGACTCGTGGCATCCAGTTTCGGACATGCGCAGGATGGCCTTGCTCCGTCGCGCGACCGGCGTGTTGGCCCGTCCGCACCCGGCAGCCGCGGCGCACCGTCGACCGGTTCGGCGACCCGGCGGTCTCCTGCGGACCGCGCCCGTTGACCGCTGCGGCTGGAAGCAGACCGAATCACCAGACTTGACGCATCGTCAGAAACATGGCTTGCGTGCGCCTCCACCTCGGCGCGTTCTATTTCCGGATTTCTACGTTCTTGTCAGTGACATACGCCACGCTGGGCACATACCGCCCAACACCGGCTTGGAGGCCAGTAGTGGACGCCCAGGACCTCGCGCAGCTCGCCGACAAAGAGTTCGAGCAGATTCTCACCTCGAACATTCACCCGCCCACCCGCGACGCCAGAACGTGGGCGGCGATCACCCATCCCGACAATCTGCCGCGCGCCCGGAAGATCCTCACGCATGTCCACGAACGCACCGCGAGCGTACTGCGCCGCCGGAAGACGGAGCGCGAGGAGTTCCGCATCGAGTGCTTCGCCCGGGGTGAGGCCGGCAAGCGCGAATGGTTCGCCACCCGGGCCGAATTCGAATCGCTGCGGCGCCGCACCGCCAACTTCCACCAGCGCGTCCAGCGAGCCATCTCCGAACTGGGCCAGGAACAGCGCAACGTGAACCGTGCGCAGAGCCTCAACTCCGGTCAGCAGAGCCGGGAGACGCTCCGCGAACTGGCCGTCGCCGTGCAACGCCACCAGGCGGTCCACGCCCGCAACGGCGGCGGCGCAGAGCCGGCGGACCACGAACTGTGGCGGCACCTCGACCGGCTGACCGTGCCCACCGGCCCCGGGCAGGATCCGACGACGCTGCGCACGATGCTCAGCATCTACTGGACCGACATGCACCCGGTCGCCGACGATCCGGAGTACCGGACACGGGCCGAGCACATCACCCAGAGCGCGCCCGCCGCCCCCGCCACGACCCACTGCTGTGTGCCGCAGGCCCGGCGCGTCCACGACCGGGAGGACCGCGCGACATAGCCGCGGCCCCACCGGGCCGGCGGTACGGGTGCGGGGCGCGGCGGAGGTCGTCCGTCGCGCCCCGCACCCGAAATCATCCGGGTCGGGAGGCCTTGTACGGACCCGGCTTCGCCACGCGCGGGTTGGCACGGGCGCCGAGGACGCGCAGCCGGACCCCGCACGTGGTGACGGGAGCGCTCAGCTGCTCGATGCGCTTGCAGCCGATGGTGCCCGCCTGCACGACGGCCTTCCGTGCGGTGCCGTGCCGGATGTCCACGGTGAAGGACTCGGCGCGTTGCCCGCGGGTGATGTCCTCCTGGAGCACGACGCGGTCGAACGTGACCGGCTGCGACGACTCGGTTGGTACGCCGAGGCCCGCGCGAGTGGGCGAGGGCTTCGGCGCACCGTCGGCCGGGCCCCTCGGTCAGCCGACGTTCACATCGATGCAGGCGTAGAAGGCGTTGGCCGTATCCGCGATGTTCCACACCGCGAGAACCTTCTGCCTGCCCGACAGGCCGCCGAAGTCGACCTGATGGGTGACGGTGGAACCGGGCTGCGCACCGTTGTCGTTGAATTCCGCGATCTTCCGGCCGCCCGCGAAGTACTGCCAGGTGCTCGTGGCGTGCCGGGCGGTCAGGACCCACTGGAACGATGTGCTCCGGCCCACCGGGGTGACCTGCCACCCCTTGGAGTCGTCGTCGAGTTCGGCGAACCTGCTGTTGCCGCCGCTGCAACTGGTCAGCCCCTTGGGGCCTTCCACACTCTGCGGCTCGTACTTGATCTCCCCGCAGCTCACGGTTCCGGCCGCGCACTGGGCCTGGCGGCTCGGGGGCGACGAGATGTATCCGTGGGCACTGGCGGAGCCGACCGGAAGGCTCAGGACCAGTGCGGGGGCGAGTAAGGCACCGATGACTGCGGCCGTTTTCCTTTTCGCGTGCATGCTTCTCCTTCACATGAGGCGTCGCCGCACACGAGCGGGCTGTGGGGGCCCGGGGGTGGCAGACCGGCCTCTCCAGTGTGGGGGCCAAGAAGTGCGAAGGGCACGGCAGGAACCTGCCGCGTACGCCCGGGACTCGCGACGTCCGGCAGGGCCCTGCACTTGGACTAGACCATACCCATCGGCGCGTTCACGTCAAGGAGCCCGGCGTCATTCTGTACCACCGCTCGCCGGGCGTGCGGTGCCTCGGCCGCGCCCGGCGACGGGCCGGACGACGGACGACGGTGGGCCCGGCCGGGCCCGCTCCGGACCGCGCACCGTCGGCGCGGAGCCCCCCGTTCGGCGGCACGTCACCACCCCGTCGCGCCGTCCACACCCTCCCGCACCAGGTCGGCATGGCCGGTGTGGCGCGCGTACTCACCGATCATGTGCAGGTGGATCAGGCGCAGCGAGAACTCCTCGCCGCCATGGACGAAGGTGTCGTCCAGCGAGGCAGTGGCGACGATCTCGTCCGCGAGCCGGCATTCCTCGACGAGGCGGGCGTAGTCCTCGGCCGCGCGGGACGGGTCCAGGTCCTCGAAGTCCGCGTCCTTGCCCTTCGCCGGGTCGTACATGGGGTCGAACGACTGCCCGGCGAACCGCTCCCGGAACCAGACCCGTTCGACCTTCGCCATGTGGCGGATCAGCCCGAGCAGGGTGAGATTCGAAGGCTGCACGGTCTGTCGGGCAAGTTGCTCCCCGGTCAGGCCCGTGCATTTGTGAAGCAGGGAGCTGCGGAACCATGCGAGGTAGCCGGTGAGCATCTCCCGCTCGCCGGCCACGAGTGAACCGGATGTGCGCGCAACCTCGGGTGCTGTCCATGTCATGCCATGATCATGCCTCGCCCGCCACGGGGCCGGGGAGGATTTTCACCTGCCGCCGGTGGACTCGGTCGACCAGTCGGTCGTGGAGGACGTGGTGATGGAGGTGGCAGCCCCGAGCACCAGGAACAGGATGAGCAGCCACTTTCCCGCACTGCCCATGACGAGCGGCCGGGTGGCGGAGCGCGGCTGCTGCTGCGGTAGGGAGAGGTCGTCGTCGCCGAAAAAGCCCTTGGGGTAGGCCGGGGTGAGCATCATGGCGTAGGCGCAGAAGCGCATTTCGTAGCGGAGCACGGCGGCCGTGGCCTCGAAGAGGGGGCGGGGCATGCGTCCCAGGATCAACGTGATCAGCCACCAGACGATCGCCACTGTCCACCAGCCGGCCACGGCGAGGCTCTGCACGACGGCCGCCGGAATCATCAGGATCAGCCGGAAGAGGACGGCCAGGCGGTTGAGGGCGGTGGGTCTGACCTCGATCCGGGCCGGGTAGTCCGGCGGCGGGTCGAGGGCGAACGGCGGATACCGGTCCACGAGCAGCATGCTGCCGGCGCCGACCCGCACCTGGTAGCCGAGGTACCCGGCGAGGAACCGGAACAGCGGTTCGGGCAGCCGCCCCAGGACCAGGGCGGCGAACCAGCCCACGATGACGGTCAGCACGGCCGCGATGTGCAGGAAGAACAGCACGATGAAGTGCGGGATCAGGATCAGCAGCCGCACCAGTACGGTGAGCCGGCGCTGCCGTGGCGGCTCGACGATGTCCAGCACGGGCAGCCACTCGGCGGCGATCCATGCCCTCGGGCCCGGACTCCACTGGGCGTCGGCCATGTCGCTCCTCGTCGGCGGGTGGTCCGTACGCCGTCGGCGCGTACGGCGTCTCCCCACGCTGGGCCGGGAGGCGGCGCCCCGCAATCGGCGGAGGTCCGAACGAGTGCCCCGGCCCATCGGGGCGGTCCTACGGCGTACGGGTGGCCAAGTCGCCGGGTTCACCCGGTGGGTTCGAGCAGCCTTTCGCGCAGTGCGGCCACCAACTTGTCGTCCGTACCGAGGAATTCGGTGACGTAGGCGTGGACGGAGCCGTGTGTCGCGGTCAGGTCGGCCAGGAAGAACCGCATGATGTCGGCGGGCGCCGTGCCGTATCCGGGCCAGCGGGGCTCCTGGCCGGGATGGTCCGCCCGCCAGTCGGCCAGCAGCCGTTCGGTGGCGAGCCCGGTGAGGGCGAAGTCGGCGACGATGTCGTCCTCGGCCACGCCGAGCAGGGACAGGACGAGTGCGGCGAGCAGGCCGGTCCGGTCCTTGCCCGACGCGCAGTGGAAGACGACGGGGCCGCTGTTCTCGTCGGCCATCACTTCCAGGGCGCGGCGGAGTTCGACCACTCCGTCGTGGGCGACCTCGGCGTAGCGGTCGGCCAGGAAGCGCCCGGTCTCCACCTCCGGGCCCAGGGCGGCCTGGTCGTAGGGCCGGTGCTCGATGCTGAGGTTGTGGTAGCGGAGCCCCGGCACCTCGGGCACTCGGCCCTTGGCGGCGATCTCCCAGTCGTACCGCAGGTCGATGACCGTGCCGATCCCGAGGGCCCGGAAGCGCTCCTCGTCCGCGCCGCGAAGCTTGCCCAGTGAATCGGACCGGTAGAGCCGGCCCCATCGGACCGGACGGCCGCCCTCCCCCGGATAGCCGCCGACGTCGCGGAAGTTGTGCAGTCGCTCGAATGCCAGGTGCCTGTTCACGGCGGAGGACTCTAGGGCCGCACGGCGGGGTACGTCGACATCGCGGTGGTGCGGGCCCGAACCGAGAATGCAGACGTGTCCACTCCCGCGCGTCGCCCCGCCCCCGCCCGCCGTGCCGGGCCCGGCCCATGGGGCGAATGGGCCCTGCTGCTCCTGTCGGCCGCCTCCGGGGCGGCCGACGCGTTCGTCTTCATCTGCGTCGGCCAGGTCTTCGCCGGGGTGATGACGGGAAATCTGGTGCTGCTCGGAGCGTCTGCCGCCGGCGCCGGAGAGCAGGGCGTGGCGCTACGGGTGATCACCGCGCTGGTCGCGTACGCCGTCGGTGTCGGCTGTGGTGCGTGGATGAGCGAGCGTTTGCGGTGGTCACTGCCGGTGATGTTGCTGGTGGAGGTGGTCCTGCTGGGGGCCGCGGCCGTGCTGTGGGCGCTGGGGCTGATCACCTCGGGCGGGGACCGGCTCGGGCTGCTGGCACTCATCGCCGTGGCCATGGGCGTCCAGGGCCGGATCCGGGCGACGCCCACCAACTATTTCACCGGCACGCTCACCGCCCTGGTCGGCCGGGCGGCGCTGCGGTCCTGGGAGCGGGGGGACCACTGGGTGGCCGGCCGGCTGGTCGCGGTCGTGGCGGGCGCGGCCGTGACCACGCTGACCGTACGCCTGTGGCCCGGTGCGGCCGCCGCGGTGGCGGCGGTCCCGGCAGCGGGCGCACTGCTCGCAGAGATGGCACACCGGCGGACATCAGTGGGCTGACCTGCGACGATTCCCGGCACAGAGGAAAGCCCCGGCCGGATCGGGGGAATCCAGCCGGGGCGGCTCAAAGGTGGGCGCGGTGCGCGACGTCCACATATAGGTGAACGATAAACCACCACTTCCCGTTCCCGGAAACGCGCACCCCGCACTGTGATCCACAGCACGGAACGCAACCTCCCCGCACCCCCCTACGGCTTCGCGGTCAGCGCTCCTCACGGAAGAGCACGTGCTGCCCCACCACGGGGTCGAACTTGCGCAGCACCAGCCGGTCGGGGTTGTTGCGACGGCTCTTGCGGGTCACATAGCTCTGGCCCGTTCCGGCCGTCGACCGGAGCGTCACGACAGGACGGGTCTCACTGCGTGCCATGGGCACCTCCAGACTCTCGCACCGACCCCACTCCCCCATGATGGGAATGGGTGTCGTTTTCGTTCTGCTGACCCAACGCGACGGTTCGCCGCCGCATTCCCGCCGCCGGGCCGACGGTGCCCCGCATATGCCCCCGACCGGACCCGGCGTGCGGCGAGAGCTCGCCGCACGCGGGCGCACAACCGTCCCCACACGCCGGATGACTTGCGCCAACGTCCGCCGAGGGCAAGGGTGTTCGACGGATCGGCGCCCCGCGCAGCCTGTGACATATGCCAGAAGCAACAACGTCTCGAGTGTTGCCAAATCCCTTACGGGCTCCCGCAGGCTGTGCGACAGTCATCTTCGGTCCACCTTTCAGACCTGGTCGTGCCGCGCCTGTATCGGAGTACGAGATGCCGTCCCCTCTGTCCGCGGACCGCCCCGCCCCACAACCGCCCGAGCGCGACACCGTCGATGCCCTGATCAACCGGACGCTCCGGCTCCGTGGCGATGTGGATGCCGTGCGGCGGGACACGGTGCTGATCGACGAGGAAGACCCGCAGCTGCGTTGGCAGCGGGCGCTCTGCGATCTCGCGGTCCACCATCTCGACGACCTCGGGTCGCACCTGGGACAGCTCAGGGAGGGCCTGCCGCCCAGGGCCCCGCAGCACCACGCACGGGTCCCGGCGCCGGGAGCAGGGCAGGACACACCGCGGGAGGACCCGCAGGAGCGTTACGAGGAGCCGAAGCCCGGTTCGCTGATCGGCCGGGTGGGCAGCGCCGAGTGGAATCTGCTCACCGACGACGTCAGCTGGTCCGAGGAACTGTTCCAGATCTTCGGCAGGCCCCCCGCGGCAGGACCGCTCTCGCTCGACGAGCTCCCGTCCATGCTCCTTCCCGAGGACCAGCCCCTGCTCACCGCCCTGGTGACCGACTGCCTCGTGGACGGCAAGCCGATAGACGGCGAGTTCCGCATCACGCGGGCCGACGGCCGGGTGCGCACGCTCCACATGATGGGCGAGCCCGTCCTGGACACACACGGGTGCACCGCCTCCATGTGGGCCGTTCTGCGTGACGTCAGCGAGCTGCGGCGCAGCCAGCAGGCGGTGCGCCGGACCCATGACTCGCTGCGCAGCCGGGAGCACCGGGCGCAGACCGAGCACCGTCTGGCGGTCGAGCTCCAGGAGGCCGTGCTCCCGCCCTGGCGGGGTTCGCTGCGGCTTCCCTCGCAGGGGCCCGGCGCCCTGGACATCGCGGCCCACTACCTTCCGTCGGAGTCGAGCTCACTCATCGGCGGCGACTGGTACGACGCACTGGAAATGCCGGACGGCCGGACCGTGCTCACGGTCGGTGATCTGACCGGGCACGGCGTCCAGGCCACCTCGGCCATGGCGATGCTGCTGGGCGCGCTGCGTGGCATGGCCGTGGCCGGCATCGAGCCGGGTCCTCTGATGGGGCACCTCAATCAGTTGCTGGAGTCCTCCGTTCAGCCCGCTCTCGGCAGCGCGGTGTGCTGCCGCGTCGATCCGGCCACCGGCACCCTCGTCTGGGCGCAGGCCGGACACCCCGCGCCGCTGCTGTTCCGCGACGGTGTGGGACGTCCGCTGCCCGCGCCGGACGGGGTCCTGCTCGGCGCGGCCTCCGGGGTCGCGTACGAGCAGGACGAAGTGCGCCTGCTGCCCGGCGATGTGCTGATACTGCACACCGACGGACTGAACCGTCACAACGACCGGGGTGCGGGTCCGGACGCGCTGGCGGCTCTGGCACCGCGATTCGCGCAGGCCCGTTCGGCACAGGAGTGCCTGCGGACCGTCGTCGCGGAGTTCGGCGGCATCGAACGCCTGGACGACGCCTGCGTGCTGATCGCCCGCATCGGGGCATAGCGCACGACGACATGCGTACAGGGCCACGGACACCCGGAACACCGGACACGGCGCAGTACGCAGGAGGGCATGCCCGCCCACGGGTGCGGTGCTCGGACGGCCGGTAGCAGGAAAGACGATGGTCGGAAGGTCTTTGCCGGGCGCCCCCTCGTCGCGGCGCCCGCAGGTCAGATCTCCGAGGACCGCCTGCGCTGCTTGATGATGGAGCTCTGTGGCAGGGAGAGCTTGATCTCCTCCCGCAGGTCCTCGATCTTCGCGTAACCCGCGAACTGGCCCGTGAGCCGGTACATTTCGCGCAGTCGGTCCCAGGTTCGGTGCGAGGAGGTCTCCCCCATCGTCACCAGGGCCAGTCGCGCGTAACGGTCGGCCTGCTCGGGATCGTCGGCGATGAAGCAGGCCGAGGCGAGCGAGATGTAGTCGAAGATCTTGGACCGCTGGCGTCCGTTGGCCCGCAGCTCCAGCGCCAGCTTGGCGTGACGCTGGGCCACGACCGCCGCCGACGGGTCGTGTTCGGCGAGCGTGCGGAAGGCCAGGGCCTGCATGCCGTGCATGTCCGCCTCGTCGAACATCTGCATCCAACTGGGCGGCGGCACATCGGTCTTGTCCGAGGTGAAGAGCTCCTCGGCCTTCCCGAGCGTGCGCCGCATCGCCTGGCCGCGGCCCATGGACGCCTGTGCCCAGGCCTCGATGGTGTGCAGCATCGCCTGGGTGCGGGGCAGAACCATGTCCCCGGAACCGGACTTGGCGAGTTTCATCAGGTCCAGGGCGTCGTCCGGACGCCCCAGATGGACCATCTGACGGGCCGCCCTGGAGAGCGCCTCGCCCGCGCGGGGGCGGTCGCCGCCCTCGCGCGCCGCGTGGGCCGCGATGATGAAGTACTTCTGGGCGGTGGGTTCGAGGCCGATGTCGTGGGACATCCAACCCGCGAGTACCGCCAGGTTGGCCGCCACGCCCCAGAGCCTGCGCTGGAGATGATCGGGGTGACGGTAGGCGAGCATGCCGCCCACCTCGTTGAGCTGGCCCACCACGGCCTTGCGCTGGAGTCCGCCGCCCCGTGAGGCGTCCCAGGCGCGGAACACCTCGACGGACCGTTCGAGCGCCTCGATCTCGTCCGACCCGATGGGCGCGGCCTCGTACCGGTCGAAACCGGCCGGGTCCGCGTGCAGCGGGTCTTCGATCCTTGGCGCGTCGGCCGCCAGTACGGGGTCGGAGTGCAGCCAGTCGTGCATGGGGCCGGTGATGGTCGATCCTGCGGCGAGCGCGGCGCCCGCGCTCACCAAGCCGCGTCGGTTGAGCATGAGGTCCATTCCCGTGAATTCGGTGAGGACCGCTGCCGTCCGCTCGGGCGCCCACGGCAGTCCGTCGGGATTGTCCTGCGTCCCGGCCTCCCGCCGTTTCCCCACACGCCCGCGTCGGCCGAACCCGAGGTCCTCGATGGTCACGACACGACCGAGCCGCTCGGTGAACAGGGCAGCCAGCACCTTCGGAACGGGATCGCGGGGGGACTCCCCCATGTCGATCCAGCGCCTCACCCGCGAGGTGTCGGTGGCCAGTTGCGGGTGGCCCATGGCCGCCGCCTGCCTGTTCACCATTCTCGCGAGTTCGCCCTTGGACCAGCCGGCGAGGCCGAACAGGTCGGACAGGCGGGTGTTGGGTTCTCCGGTCACGTCAAGCCCCCAGGTTCTCGGCTGAGTCGACAGTAACCCCCTGTCAGAGGCCTTGCGACAATTCGCCAGGGTTCGCCAGGGTCCGCCAGTTGGTCTGCCACCCGCCTGCCGGTGTCAGGTAGGAAAGCGCCACCCCGCCCGGCAGCCCTAGGTACTCCCCAGGGTGCCGAACGGCCGCCGGCCGGGGCGGCGCACGCAACTTGTCGGCGCGCGAAGGGATCTGTCTCGCCCATGTACACAGCATCGTCCTCCGTGACCGCCCCGCCCCGGCCGCTCCGTCCCCTGGGGGCGGGCGGCGGTCCGTACCTCTCCCCGCACGCCGCTCCCCCGGCGTCCGGCACGGTCCGGCCGCGCCGGCCGGCCGGGACGGTCGGCCCGCCGCTCAGCGGCCGGCTGGACCTGTCCGGCCCGCAGGGGGCGCAGCTGAGAATGGCGATCGCGTCGGTGCACCGGATCTGCCCCGAGTTCAACCCCGTCCAGGTGCTGCGCCGCAGCGGCCGTTCGGTGCTGCTCGTGGGCTCCACCGGCCGGGCGACCGCGGTCGCCAAGTGCTTACTGGACCACTCGCCGGCGTGGTCGGAGCGGTTCCGTCACGAAATAGCTGCATATCGTGCGTTCGTCCGGCACCGTCCGCCGGTGCGCGTGCCGCGGCTCATCGCGGCCGATCCGGAGAACTGCACACTGGTGATCGAGCGGATGCCCGGCCGGGTGGCCGCGTTGACCCGGCATCCCTCGGAGGCTCCGCCCCGTGCCGATGTCCGGGCCGCGCTGGGCGCGATCAGCCGGGTCAACGCCTGGCGGCCGGCGCCGGGGCTGTTCGACGCCCCGCTCGACTACGCCTCGCGGATCGCGCGCTATCACGAGCTGGGGCTCTTCACCGACCGCGATCTGGGTGATCTGCAGAAGCTGCTGCACGGTCTGGCGCACGCGGGCGGTCGGCAGGGCATGGGGCAGTTCTGTCACGGTGACGCCCTGCTCTCCAACATCCTGCTGTCGCCGACGGGTCCGGTGCTGGTGGACTGGGAGCACGCGGGCTGGTATCTGCCCGGGTACGACCTGGCCACGCTGTGGACGGTCCTCGGTGACGCACCGGCGGCGCGGCGTCAGATCAGCCAGCTGGCGCAGGCCAACGGACCGGCCGCGCGAGACGCGTTCCTGGTCAACCTGATGCTGGTGCTGACCCGCGAGATCCGTACGTACGAGACGGCCGTCCAGCGGGCCATGCGGGATTCGACGGCCTCGGGCGCCGGTCATGAGCGCCCGGGCGCGCTGTCGTCGAGCGAGGAGCAGCGGCTGTTGCTGCGCCGGCTGCACGACGACTGCGCGATGGCCCGCAGGGCCGTGCGTGCCGCGGTCGGCACTCGCTGACCCTGCCGGGGGATGCGCGTTGCGGGTCCGGTGCCGACACACCGGGCCCGCAGCGCGCCGGGGTACGTCAGGGGCTCTTGAAGTCGACCGCGTCGACGTCGAACGAGTTGTCCTGCGGGGACGTGAAGACGAGGTACAGCTTGTGGGTTCCCTTCAGTTCCTGGACGGGCACGGGCGGGGTCGCCTCATAGTTGTCCCAGCCGCCCGTGTCGGGCACGGGGGTGGTGGCGAGCAGCGGGCCGTCGGCGGAGTCCGCGCGGAGTTCGATCGCGCCGACCCCGTTCGGTGAGGACAGCCGGTAGCTGACGGTGCCGATTCCCTCGACGCTCATCGGGTCGAACGCGACCCAGTCGCCGTCGGAGACGTCGCCGATCCGCTTGCCGTTCTCGGCGCCTTCCTGGGCGACGATCCGGGTGCCGGACTGGGCGTCGTAGTACTCCGCCTGCTTGTGCTTCGGCTGGAGCACGGCACGGCCGTAGCCGGTCAGTGCGGAGACTCCGTCGCCGCCCTTGTCGGTGTACTTGGCGTTGAGTACGTAGGTGAGGTCCGCCCCTTCGGGGTGGCCGCCCAGGTCACCGGTGTCCACGGTGCCCTCGCAGCCGGGGATGTCGGTGGTGGGGTGCTCGTGGTCGTCGTGGCCCAGAGCCGGGTTGACAGTCACCTTGGTGCAGTCGACCGGGCCGTCCTCGGGATCGGTGACCGTGACCTTGTACGGGATCTTGTCGCCGAATTCGATGAGTTTGCCGCTGACCGGGAATTCGATGGTCACCTTCGGTGCCGTGTTGCCTGCGGTGACGGGGATGTTGGCGTAGCCGGACTTGCCGGTGGAGTCGGTGACCTTCAGCTGGGCGGCGAAGTCGCCCTTGGCCGTGTAGGTGTGGCTGGGCGACGCCTCCGTGGAGTCGTACGTGCCGTCGCCGTCGAAGTCCCACGCGTAGCTGAGCGTGTCGCCGTCCGGGTCGTTGCTGCCCTCGCTGGAGAAGTCGACCTTCAGCGGTACGGGGCCGTCCTTGGCCGAGGCGGCGGCCTTGGCCACCGGGGCGCGCTGCCCCTGGGCGTAGTCGATGCGGTAGAGCCCGGAGTCGTTGTTTCCGCCGCCGAAGGAACTGCCCCATTCGAGGACGTAGAGCGAGCCGTCGGGCCCGAAGGTCATGTCCATCGGCTTGTTGAACTTCTGGGTGGCGAGGAAGTCATTGATCTTCAGGACCTTCTGGTCCTTGTCGAAGCGGACTTCCTTGACGAAGTTGCGCGACCACTCGTAGAAGAAGCTCGCGCCCTCGAAGTAGGCGGGGAACTTCGTGGTGGAGGGGTTCTTCCCGTCGTAGTGGTAGACGGGGCCGCTCATCGGGGCCGAGCCGCCGCTGCCGACTTCGGGGAATTCCTCGGAGGCGCCGTAGCCGTACCAGATCTCCGGCTGCTGGATGGGCGGGAGTCGGGTCAGACCGGTGTTGTTGGGTGAGGGGTTGACGGGACTGGCGCAGTCGAACTTGGCGCCGACCTCCTTGGTGTCGGGGTTGTACGGGGCGTAGGCCTGGTTGTTGCCGTGGCAGAACGGCCAGCCGAAATTGCCGGCCTTCTTCATGACGTTGTACTCGACGAGGCCCTCGGGTCCTCGGTCGGTGGTGGGCAGTCCGCGGTCGGGTCCGTAGTCGGAGGCGTGGACGTAGCCCGTCCTGGGGTCGACGGTGAAGCGGAACGGGTTGCGGAAGCCCATCGCGTAGATCTCGGGACGGGTCCTGGCCGTGCCGGGGGCGAAGAGGTTGCCCTTGGGGACGGTGTAGCCGCCGGAGTCCTTCGGCTTGATGCGCAGGATCTTGCCGCGCAGGTCGTTCGTGTTGCCCGCGGTGCGGGCGGCGTCCAGCATCTGCTTGCCCTCGCGCCAGTCGAGCGGGGCGTATCCCTGCCAGTTCGGGTCGAGGTTGGGCGGGGTGTCGTCTCCGACGCCGAGGTAGAGCGTGCGGCCGGGGCCGAACTCGACTGCGCCTCCGGTGTGTCCGGGCTCGGGGAAACTGCGGTCGCGGTAGGCGGGGACGTCGATGACCTTCTTCTCGCTGGCGGGGTCGAGGCTGTTGCCCTTGACCGTGAAGCGGGAGAGCCGGTTGATGTCCTCGGTGGCGCCCGCGGGGGCGTAGTAGAGGTAGATCCAGTGGTTCTTCATGAAGTCCGGGTCGAGTTCCATGCCGACCAGTCCGTCCTCGCCGCCGGTGTAGACGTCGAGCTTTCCGGCGGTGGTGGTGGCGTGGGTCGCCGGGTCGTAGATGTTGATCTCGCCGCTGCGCTGGACGTAGAAGACCCGGCCGTCCTCGGCGACGTCGAGTTCCATCGGGTCGGCGGTGTTGTCGTCGAGAGCGACCTTCTCGTAGCCGCTCCAGACGGTGCCGCCGCAGTCGCCGGGCTTGTTGCCCGCGGCCCACCTGACGCCGCCCATGACATGGGTGCGGAAGGCGGCTTCGCTGTACGAGGCGGTGTCGTGGCCCATGGCGGTCGCCCAGACCCGGCCGCCCTCGGTGTTGCGGCACCAGGAGATCGGGTGGTCGGCGCCCATCGCGGAGCCGCCGGGGTTGTAGGTGGTCTCGTCGGCGGTGACCAGGACGTGGACGTCACCGCGGGGGTTGCGGTCGAAGTTGTACCACTCCTCGGGGCGTTCCCAGCGTTCGGGGAGCCCTGCGGTGGAGGGGTGGACGCGGTCGGCGACCTTGGCGGTGCCCTGGAGGACGCCGGGTGAGTGCGCGGGCATGTGGACGCCGCCGTTGATGGCCTCGTCCCACCAGGGGAAGGTCTCCTCGATGCCCATGTCGAGGGTGTTGTGGAGGGCGACGACGCCGCCACCGCCGCGTACGTAGGACTGCATCGCCTCCCGCTGGGCGTCGGTGTCCCAGACCATGCCGGAGTTCTGGAGCATGACGACGACGTCGAAGTCCTTGAGCTTCGCCGGGTCGAAGACCGCGGGGTCGGCGGTCTCGACGAGTTCGAAATTGCCGGCGGCCGCCTCCTCCTTGAACATCTGGATGCCGGCCGGGATGGAGGCGTGCACATAGCCGACGGCGCGGGTGAAGAGCAGGGCGCGGAAGGCGGGGGCCTTGCCGGAGGTGGCTGCGGTCGCGGGCAGTGCGGTCAGCGCGAGGAGCAGTGCGCCCAGCAGCGCGATGAACGTACGCCGCATGTCACGGACATGACAGCGCAATCGGTGACGGCTCACGAGCGGGTCCTCTCTGCGGATTGCGGACGAGCGGGGTCAGGGGGTGGTGCCGAGGGCGTGGCGCAGAAAGGCCAGGCCGTCGACGGCGATGCTGTCCTGGGTACCGGCGAGCGGGCGCCAGACCGAGGCGGCGACCGCGATGGCGTCGTTGTGCGCGGTGAACGACTCGATGCAGAGCGGGCCCCAGTAGCCGCACGTGGTGAGCGCGGCAAGGAAGCCCGGCCAGTCGAGAGAGTCGGCGCCGGGGGTGCCCCGGTCGTTCGCGCACACCTGGACGTGGACGATGCGGCCCGCCGCGCGGTGCACGGCCTCGGGCAGCGAGCGTTCCTCGATGTTCTGGTGGTACACGTCGAGCGCGAGGCCGATGGTCCTCTCGGGAAGCCCGGTCAGCGCTTCGAGGGTCTGGTCCACGGTGTTGAGCAGACTCGTCTCGTACCGGTTGAGGGGTTCCACGGCGAGCCGCACCCCCGCCGCGCGGGCGTGCGCGACGACCGGGGTGAGGTTCTCCCGCAACTCCTCGTACGCGGCGGCGCGTTCGGCACGGTCCATCCGCCAGGTACGGCCCACCGCCGCGTACATGGGTCCGGCGACGGTGGGGGCACCGAGAGCCCGGGCGGCGTCGACGCACCGGTACAGATAGTCCTGGGTGACCCGGACGGTCGCCGGGTCGGTGTGGACGAGATTGCGGTCGGGCGGCATCACGGCGATCACCGCGGCGGGGGCGAGACCGGAGGCGTCGAGCAGCTTGGCGACGGATCCCGGCGCCCAGTCCCGCTCGTTCTCCAGCGGGATCTCGACGCAGTCGAAACCCCATGCGGACAGCTTCGGCAGCACGTCACCGAGCGTTTCGTAGGTCACCGGCGAGTGCCAGATCCACGGGTTGGCGCCGAGCGGGAGGGCGACGGTCACTTCTTGCCTCCCCACTTCTCGGGGAATCCGGGAAGGTTCTCGCAGCCGCACATCGCGTAGTGCAGCGGTGGCATGCCGGGTTCGAAGTACCGGTCGAGGGTCTCCTGGGTGACGGTGGGCTGCGGCAGCTTCCACTCCTTGGGGACCTGCTGCCCCTTGAGGATCCTCAGCGCGGCGATGACCGGTGTGCGCCACTGGAAGGTGGGGTAGGAGGGGGCGATCGCGGTGAGCTTCTTCTCCTTCCATGCCTGGAGGAAGTCCTGCTGGTCCTCACCGGTGATGGGCGGCACCTCCCGTCCGGCGTCCTCGAAGGCCTCCACCGCGGCGACGGAGGTGGCCCCGGAGTCCATCCAGACGCCGTCGATGTCGCCGTTGCGGGTGAGGGCGTCGGTGACGATCGCCTTGGTCTTCGCCGGGTCGCCGTCGGTGAACTTCACGTCCACGACGTCGAGTCCGCTCTTGTCGAACGCGAGCTTCGCCGCCGACCAGCGGGTCTCCAGCACATCGACGCCGGGGGAGATCCGCAGGGCGAGGACCTTCCCCTCCGGCTTCACCTTTCCGACGAGGAAGTCGGCGGCGACCGCTCCGTAGCCGTAGCCGCCGATCGGGTTGATGAAGGTGACGGCGCAGTCGGTCTCGACGCCCCGGTCGAAGACGATCACGGGCACCTTGCCGCAGGCCTGCTCGACGGCGGGGGTGAGGGTGGCGGTGGTGTTCGGGGAGACGATCAGTGCGTCACAGTCCTGGCCGGCGAGCTCCTGGATGTCGGAGATCTGCTTGTCGTCCTTGCCCTGGGCATCGAGCACGGTGAACCCGGTGATCTCCCTGTGGAGTGCGGCCTCGGCCCGCATGTTCTTGAGGCCGACCTGACGCCAGGGGTTGAAGACTCCGGCGTTGGAGAAACAGAGATGGATTCCGCCGGAGTCCTTCTTCTTGTACTGGCCGGTGTCGACGAGCTCCGGGCGGAGCATCTGCTCCCACGGCCTTCCTGCGGGCCCCTGCGGGGTGACCTCGGCGAGGCCGAGCTGGCGGTCGTACTCGGCCCGGTCGAAGAACTTCGACTGCTTGCCGGTGCCCGCGTCGCCCGTGCCGCCGCTCGCTCCGGCGGCGGGCGCGTCGGGCGGGGCGTCGCTGGTGCAGCCGGCCAGCAGGGCCGCGCCGAGCAGTGCGGCGACCGGCGCGAGGACGTGTCCGAGCTTTCGCGTACTCATGAGGTTTTCGCTCCCGGGGATTCGGTGCCGCGGCGGCGCAGACCGGACCAGTCGGCTGCGCCGAGGGCGACGGCGGCGATGACGATGACGCCTTGCACGGTCGACTCCAGGGCGCCGGAGACGCCCTGGAGATTGAGCAGGGTGAACAGTGCCTGGAGCGAGAACGCCCCGGCCATCGCCGCGACGACGGAGCCCCGGCCGCCGCCCAGCACCACGCCGCCCAGGACGACGGCGGTGATCGCCTCGAACTCGTAGCCGCGGCCGGCCTGCGCCGAGACTCCGGAGAACCCGCCGACCAGTACGGCCGCGAGCGCGGCGGCCGCCCCGGAGAGGACGAAGGCGATGGTCCGGGCGCGTGCGACCCGGACGCCGGCCAGTGCCGCGGCGCGTTCGCTGTCGCCGGTGGCCAGGAGCGTACGGCCGAAGTCGGAACGCATCAGGCGTGCCGCCAGCAGACCCGCGACGACGCAGGCCAGTACGGCCCACGGCAGCCAGCCGAACGCGGTGCCGCGCCCGAGCCTGCGGAACTCCGCGGGCAGCGCGCCGTGCGGTGAGCCGCCGGTCCAGAAGAAGACGGCGCCTTCGAGGATCAGCATCATGCCGAGCGTGGTGATGAACGAGGGCACCCGCAGCAGGGTGGTGATCAGGCCGCTGACGAGTCCGGCGAGGGCTCCGGCGAGCAGCAGGACCACGGTGACGAGCGGCCAGGGCGCCGCCGGGAACGAGCCGTACAGTTCGGCGGCGACGACCACCCCGGCGGTGACGATCGCTCCGACCGAGAGGTCGAACTCGCCGCAGACGATGACCAGGTACTGGCCGGCGGCCAGGATGACGAGGGGGGCGGCGCGCTTGACGAAGGCGAGGAAGCGGTCGGGTTCGTAGAAGCCCGGGTCGGTGAGGGCGAGCACGGCGAGCAGCACCACGAGCAGGAGGTAGACGGGTGTGCCGGTGCCGAGGGCGCGCAGGACTCGGCGGCCTGTGGCGGGTGCCTGGGCGGTGGTCATGCGGTCCGCTCCTTCGGGGTGCGGCGGCCTCGGGCGTAGAGGGCGACGGCGGCGATGATGACGACGCCCCGGACGACGTTCTTGAAGAACGGGTCCACGGACAGCTGGTTGAAGACGCTGTCGAGCACGGCGAGGACGAGGACTCCGCCGAGGGTGCCCGCCACTCCCCCGCGTCCCCCGGCGAGCGCGGTGCCGCCGAGGACCACTGCGGCGATGGATTCCAGGTCGTAGCGGGCCTCCGTGCCCGCCCAGGGGGCTCCGGCGCCGAGCCGTGCGGCGAGGAAGAGGGCCGCGGCGCCGACGCACAGTGAGCACAGGAGGTGTGCGGCGACGACGGTGCGCCGGGTGCGGACGCCGGAGAGCCGGGCGGCGTGCTCGTCGCCGCCGGTCGCGTACATGTGGTGTCCGAGCCGGGTGCGGCGGGTGATCAGCCAGAGTGCGGCGGCGACCGCGAGGAGGAGGAAGAGCGAGACGGGGACCGGTCCGATCCGGTCGTAACCGAGGTGCTGGAAGGAGGCGGGGACCTTGCCCGCGGGGCCGGTGTAGTTGTCCTCGATCCAGCCGCGCAGGATGAAGGCGGTGCCGAGGGTGGCGATGAAGGCGTTGACCTTGAGACCGGTGACGATCAGCCCGTTGGCCAGGCCGACGGCGGCGCTGAGGGCGAGGACCGCGAGGACCGCGACGAGCACGCTGCCGCTCTGCATCGTCTCCGCGGCGACGAGGGTGCCGAGGCTGATGAGGTGGGCGACGGAGAGGTCGAGCGATCCGGTGAGGATGACGACGGACTGGCCGACGGCCACGAGGCCCAGGACGACGCAGTTCTGAAGGACCGTCACCACGTTGGTCGTGGTCAGGAAGTCTCCGCCGCGGGCCGCGACGACGATCCAGCCGAGCAGGGTGACGGCGAGCGCGGCGAGCCAGACCCCGGCCACGGGGCCGGCGAGGCGCCGGCGGGCGGTGCGTGGTGCGGTGGCGGGGGGCCGGGTGCCGGGGCCGGGCCGGAGGGCGGTCATGCCGCTCCCTCCGGCGCGCCGGCGCCGCCGGTGGCGACGCGCATGACGGCTTCCTCCGTTGCTCCGGCGGGCAGTTCACCGGCGAGGCGGCCCTCGGACATGACCAGGATCCGGTCGCTCATCCCGATCAGCTCGGGCAGTTCGGAGGAGATGATCAGTACGGCGAGGCCCTCGCGGGCCAGTTCCCGTACGAGGGTGTGGATGGCCGCCTTGGCGCCGACGTCGACGCCTCGGGTGGGTTCGTCGAAGAGGAGTATCCGGGGGCGGGCGGCGAGCCATTTGGCGATGACGACCTTCTGCTGGTTGCCGCCGGAGAGGTACTGGACCTGCTGGTCCTCGCCATGGGCATGGAGGCGTACGCGTTCCAGCAGCGCGGTCGCCTCCCGGCGCGCGGCCGGTCTGCCGCGCGCCGGGACGGCACGCGTCACGAGCAGCGCGTTGTCGGCCACGGACTGGTGGAGCGCGAGCCCCTCCCCCTTGCGGTCCTCGGTGACCAGGGCGATCCCGGCCCGGACGGCTTCCCGGGGGGTCGCCGGGCGCAGTGGTTTCCCGCCGACGGTCATGGCGCCCGTGGTGAAGGGGGCGGCGCCGAAGAGCGCGCGGGCCAGGGAGGTGCGGCCGGAGCCCTGGAGACCCGCGACGCCGACGACCTCGCCGGCCCGCAGGGTCAGGTCGATGCCGGAGACCCTGGCGTTGCCGCCGCCGCGCACCGTGAGCCGCTCCCCGCCACTCTCTCCCGGGCTCGCCCGGGGCGGGTAGTAGGTGCCGAGCTCCCGTCCGACCATGGCGCGTACCACCGTGTCGGCGTCGGTGTCGCGGGTGTCGAGGGTGGTGACGCGGCGGCCGTCCTTGAGGACGGTGATGCGCCGTGAGAGTTCGAAGACCTCGCGGAGGCGGTGCGAGATGTACAGGATGCCGATGCCTCTGGCGGTCAGGCGGCTTACCAGGGAACCGAGTTGCTCGACCTCGTGGTCCGCGAGCGCGGCGGTGGGTTCGTCCATCACCAGGATGCGGACGTCCGACGCGAGGGCCTTGACGATCTCCACGGTCTGTCTGCGTGCGACCGGCAGTTCGTGCACGGGGGTGCGCGGGGTGATGCCGGTCTCGTCGAGTTCGGCGAGGAGTTCGGCGGTGCGCCGCTCCATGGCACGCCGGTCGACCAGTCCGTACCTGGTCGGTTCGCGGCCGAGGAAGACGTTCTCGGCGACCGTGCGGTGGGGCAGGAGCGCGAACTCCTGGTGGATGAAGCCGATTCCGGCGGCCTGGGCCTCGGCCGGGTGGCCGAAGGAGCGGTCGGTGCCGTCGATGGTGATGGTCCCCGCGTCGGGTGAGTGCTCCCCCGCGAGGATCTTCATCAGGGTGGACTTTCCCGCGCCGTTCTCCCCCACCAGGGCATGCACTTCTCCGGCTTCGAGGTCGAGCCCCACCCCATCGAGCACACGCACCCCGAGAAAGCTCTTGGACACACCCTGCATCGTCAGCATCGAACTGCTCCTCGCTCAGTGGTCTGCAGAGCAGAGTCGTGACAGGCATTGGGAGTGTCAAGGGCTCAAGCACCTTTGTTTCAGGGCGACTTGGCATGCACTTATGCCGATGGCCGAACAGTTGATGCCTTGTGAGCAGCGGAAGTCGTCCCTAGGGTGACTGCCATGTCTTCGCCGTCGGATCGCAATTCCGCTGCCGCGTCGCACTCGCCGGGCGAGGTGCTCGCGCTGATCGGCTCGGGGGCGGTGACGACCCGTGCCGACATCGCCCGGGTCACCAAGATGGCCCGCTCGACGGTCTCCCAGCGGGTGGACGCGCTGATCGCGCACGGCCTCGTGGACGAGGACGCCGACGGTGGTTCCACCGGTGGCCGGCCCCCGCGACGGCTGGCGCTGCGCACCCGTGAGCACGCGGTGGCCGGGGTGGATCTGGGTGCTTCGCACTGCCGGGTGGCGCTGATGGACATCGGCGGGACCATGCTCGCCTCGCACGAGGAACCGCTGTCGATCGGCGACGGCCCGGATTCCGTACTGCGGCATGTGGAGCGCACCGTCCGCGCCCTGCTGGAGGAGAACCGCCGGGAGCCGAGGACGCTGCGGTCCATCGGCGTCGGGGTGCCGGGTCCGGTGGAGTTCTCCACCGGCCGTCCGGTCGATCCGCCGATCATGCCGGGCTGGCACCAGTATCCGATCCCGGAGTTCTTCGCCTCCCGGTTCGGGGTGCGGGCGCTGGTCGACAACGATGTGAACGTGATGGCGCTGGGCGAGCAGCGGCGCGCGTTCCCGGACTGCCGCTATCTGCTGTACATCAAGGTCGGTACGGGGATCGGCTGCGGAATCGTCGCGGACGGCAGGCTGCACCGGGGCGCGCAGGGGTGCGCCGGCGACATCGGCCACATCCGGGTCGGGGATCTCGACGATCCTTGCCGGTGCGGCAACTCGGGCTGTCTGGAGGCCGTCGCGGGAGGCGCGTCACTGGCGGCGAAGCTGGTGGCCCTGGGGCTGGACGCGACATCGGGCAGCGATGTCGTGCGCCTGGTGCGGTCCGGGAACCGGGACGCCGTGCGGATGGTCCGGGAGGCCGGGCGGGCGGTCGGTGAGGTGCTCGCCGGTCTGGTGAACTTCTTCAATCCGGACACGGTGGTGATGGGCGGCGCGCTGGCCGCCGTTCACGACCAGTTGCTCGCGGGGGTCCGGGAGGCGGTGTACCGGCGCTCGCATCCGCTGGCCACCCAGTTGCTGCGGATCGAGCCGAGCCGTACGGGCGAGAACGCGGCGGCGGTGGGGGCGGGGATCCTCGCCATCGAGCACGCGTTGTCTCCCGCGCAGGTGAACCGGCTGGTCGCGGGGTGAGGCGGAGTGCCCCTGCGCACGCCCCGGGGTGTGCGCAGGGACACTCGTCGGACGGTCAGGCCGGAGTCATCAGGTCCCACCGCGCCTCGAACAGTACGCACCGGTACTGCGCCCAGCTTCCGTCGGCGAGGCCGGCGTCCCCGGCCGCGACGCACTCCTGCTGGGTGTCGAACGAGCCGGAGACGTCCCAGCCCTGAGCCACGGTCTCGGACGCGACGGTGGCGGCCGAGGCCGTCGCCGTCGTGGCGACGGCTCCGGCGCCGGTGAGTGCGAGTGCCATGACGACGCCGGCGGCGGCGGTGGCGGCGGTCCTGGTCGGCTTGTGCATGAAGGCCTCCTTCTCGGGGGTGCGGATTTCCGGTGGTACGGATTCCCGGCGCTCCGTCGTCGCTGCGGCGGAGGGCCGGGACGGTCTCAGCGGGTGCGCACGATGTCGACGTCGGACGCCTTCACGAAGGCGATCCGGTGGCCGATCTGGACCGTCACGTACTTCTCCTTGCCCGCGAAGTACGCGTGGTCGAACGGGTACGAGGAGTCGATGGTGGGCGCGTAGAAGAAGCCCGTGGGCGCCTCGCCGCCGCCGGGGTAGGACTGTCCGGCCTTGATCGTGTACGGGAGCGGCGCGCCCACTCGCTTGTCCGTGAAGTCGGCGGGGTACTCGGACTGCTCCGGGTACGCGACCCCGTAGACCGGTACGTCCGTGCGGCCGGCCTTCGGCCTGACGACATGGCCGGAGGTGGGCGTGGTGTTCCGGCTGCGGGCCGGGGTCTCGAACCAGGCCTTGCGGCCGTACCACCAGATCGCCGTCCAGCCGGGCGCGTGGTCGGCGACCACGGCCTGCTGGGTGGCGCTGATCTTGCTGCCCCAGTCCGCGACGCAGTTGGTGCCCGGCGAGCCGTCGGTGTGCAGGCCCGGGTCGGAGAAGAGGGGCGCCTCGGTGGACGGCGCGGTGTGCAGCGGCAGGGCGCTGGAGCCCTGGACCGGCAGGTCGACGCTCTTCTCGCAGTCTCGGAACGCCTGCTGGTTCCGCTTGAAGTCCGGGCTGACGGTGATCAGTTCGCTGCTCTTGGGGGCGCTCGGCACAGTGGGCTTGCCGAGCAGCGCCATGAACCGGTTCCAGTCCCAGTACGTGCCCGGATCCCAGTGCATGTTCTTGGTGCCCGCCGCGCTGGTGGGCGGCACCCCGTCGTGGCCGATGATGTGCTGGCGGTCGAGCGGTATGTCGTACTTGGCCGCGAGGTAGCGCACCAGCCTGGCGGTGGAGCGGTACATCTCGGGGGTGTACCACTTGGCGCCGTCGACGGCGACGCCCTCCTGCTCGATGCCGATGGAGTGGCTGTTGAGGTACCAGTTGCCGGCCTGCCAGGCGACGTCCTTTCCCTTGACCATCTGGGTGACGTGCCCGTCGTCCGAGCGCACCACGTAGTGGGCCGAGGTCTGCTTCAGCGGGTTCTTGAAGATCTTCAGGGTGGTGTCGAAGTCTTCCTCGGTGTCGTGCAGGACGATGAATCTGACCTTGTTGGTGTGCGGCCGGTCCGCGGTGTCGTAGTTCCCGTACGTCTCCTTGTCGGCCGGGTCACCCGTCTGCTGGTAGGCCGCCGGTACCCAGTCGCATGCGAGGCTGCGCGGGCATTCCGGTCGCACCCCGTCCGCACCGGCCTGCGTCACGGGGCTGAGCAGCGTCATGCTCAGTGCGCCGACACCTGTCAGCGCGAGTGCGATTCCGGTCCTCTGCTTGGACGTCATGACAACCCTTCCTGGAGCCGTGCGTGATGGAGCCGTGCGTGTTCCGATCCCACTGATCCGCTGTGCGCGCACACTCTCCGACCTGAAATGACAGCGCGTCAAGGGATCTGTGGAGCTCGCAGGTCGAGCCAGTGGACCAGACCACTGGCAGGGTGTCCGACCTGCGCGGGAAAGATTCAACCGGTCGTCGCCGGAGGCCTGTTGTCCGCATCCCGAGCACGTTCCCGAGCTCCGGCCGGGCGCACCCGGGCACCACCAACACACGTTCCTTTTATGTGACTAATCCGGGATGTGCGTACCCCGAACGGCCGAAGGGTAGTGCTCGCGCCGACACGATCACGTCCGCGCGATGTCCGCGCGGCGACCCAGGAAAGGCCGTACGCGCATGGCTCAGCCCTTCACACTGCCGGACTTCTATGTTCCGTATCCGGCGCGGCTCAACGTCCATGTCGAGGAGGCCCGGGTACACACCAAGCAGTGGGCACGCGCCATGGGGATGGTGGAGGGGTCGGGCATCTGGGAGGAGAAGGACATCGACTCCCACGACTACGCGCTGCTGTGTGCGTACACCCATCCCGATTGCTCGGCCGAGGCTCTCTCGCTGGTGACCGACTGGTACGTGTGGGTCTTCTTCTTCGACGACCACTTCCTGGAGCTGTTCAAGCGCAACCCCGACCGCGAGGGCGCCAAGCACTATCTGGACCGCTTGCCCGCTTTCATGCCGATGGAACGCGGTGCGCCGATGCCGGAGCCGGCCAATCCGGTCGAGGCGGGGCTGGCCGATCTGTGGGCGCGAACGGTGCCGAGCATGTCAGACGCCTGGCGGGCCAGGTTCGCCGAGGCGACGGAGAACCTGCTCAACGAGTCATTGTGGGAGCTCGCCAACATCAACGAGGGACGCATCGCGAACCCCGTCGAGTACATCGAGATGCGTCGCAAGGTGGGCGGCGCCCCCTGGTCGGCGGGGCTCGTGGAGTACGCGGCGGGCGCCGAGGTCCCCGAGGCGGTGGCCGGCGAGCGTGCGCTGCGGGTGCTGCGGGACTCCTTCTCCGACGGCGTGCATCTGCGCAACGACCTCTTCTCGTACCAGCGGGAGGTGGAGGAGGAGGGCGAGAACAGCAACGGTGTGCTCGTCCTGGAGCACTTCCTCGGCTGCTCCACCCAGGAGGCCGCCGACGCGGTGAACGATCTGCTGACCTCCCGTCTCCAGCAGTTCGAGAACACCGCGCTCACCGAACTCGGACCGCTCTGCGCGGCGAAGGAACTCGACCCGGCGCAGACCGCGGCGGTCCTCGCGTACGTCAAGGGTCTGCAGGACTGGCAGTCCGGCGGCCATGAGTGGCACCTGCGCTCCAGCCGCTACATGAACGACGGCGCGGTCGAGGCGGCCACCACCGGCTTCGGGATGGCCGCGGCGTCGATCCGCTTCACACCACGATCGGAGACGGCCCGGCTGCGCAGCCACACGCATCTGCCCCACCGGCACGTCGGCCCGTCGCTGCTGCCCGACTTCGAGCTGCCCTTCGGCACGACGCTCAGTCCGCATCTGGACGGGGCGCGGGCCCGCATCGTCGACTGGGCGGGCCGGATCGGCATCCTGAAGGCGCAGCCGGGGGTGCCCGGTTCACACATCTGGGACGAGCAACGACTGATCGCGATCGATCTGCCGCTGTGCGCGGCGGGGATCCACCCGGACGCGACGCCCGAGGAGCTGGACCTGTCCTCGCAGTGGCTGACCTGGGGAACGTACGGCGACGACTGGTTCCCGGTGGTGCACGGACGGGCCCGCGATCTGACGGGGGCCAAACTGGCCAATGAGCGCCTGTCGCTGTTCATGCCCCTGGACGGGGGCGGGACGCCCGAGCCGGTCAACGCCCTGGAGCGGGGGCTCGGTGATCTCTGGGCGCGCACCTCGGCGCCGATGGACACGGCCGGGCGCCGGGCGTTCCGAAAGGCGGTCGAGGACATGACCGCCAGCTGGGTGTGGGAGCTGGCGAACCAGGTGCAGAACCGTATCCCTGACCCGGTGGACTACGTCGAGATGCGGCGTATGACATTCGGTTCCGACCTCACGATGAGCCTGTGCCGGCTGGGCCACGGCAGGAAGGTTCCGCCGGAGATCTACGACAGCGGGCCGCTGCGCTCCCTGGAGAACGCGGCGGCGGACTACGCCTGTCTGCTCAACGACCTGTTCTCGTACCAGAAGGAGATCGAGTTCGAGGGTGAGGTGCACAACGGCGTCCTGGTCGTGCAGAACTTCTTCGGGGTGGACTATCCGACCGGGGTGGCGATCGTGTACGACCTGATGAAGTCGCGGCTGAGGCAGTTCCTGCACGTCGCCGAGCAGGAACTCCCCGTGCTCTACGACGACTTCGGGCTGGACGCTCAGGCGCGGGAGGTGCTGGCGGGGTACGTGCTGGAGCTCAAGCACTGGCTCGCGGGCATCCTGATCTGGCACCGGGGCTGCCGGCGCTACCGCGAGCAGGATCTGCTGCGCGGCACCGGAACCCCGTGGCACATCAGCGGTCCCACGGGGATCGGTGTCTCGGCGGCGCGGGTGACCGCGTTGTTCGCTCAGCCCTCGGCGACCAGGGTGTAGCGGCCGCCCGCGCGTGCCTTGAAGACCTTCTCGCCGCTCGCGAACAGGGTGCTGCGGACGGTCACCTCGCGGGTGCGGCTCGCCGTGATCACCACACGGCGGGCCTGCCCGGCGGCCCATTCGATGTCGACGGTGAACCCTCCCCTGGCACGCAGCCCGCGCACCGATCCGTCCGGCCAGCCCGACGGGAGGGCGGGCAGGATGTCGACGGTGTCGTGCTGGCTCTGCAGCAGCATCTCGGCGATGCCCGAGGTGGCGCCGAAGTTGCCGTCGATCTGGAAGGGCGGGTGGGTGTCCCAGAGGTTGGGCAGGGTGGAGCTCTTCAGCTGTTCGGCGAGCATCCGGTGGGCGTGGTCTCCGTCGCGCAGCCGCGCCCAGAAGTTGATCTTCCAGGCCTTCGACCAGCCGGTGCCGCCGTCGCCGCGCGCCCCGAGGGAGACCTCGGCCGCCCGTGCCCATGCGCTGCCGGGTTCGATCTGACGGCCGGGGTGGAGGGCGAAGAGGTGCGAGACATGGCGGTGGGTGTCGGCCGGGTCGTCCCGGTCGGTCTTCCACTCCTGGAGCTGGCCCCACGAACCGATCCGCAGCCCGGGATCGAGCCGCTCCAGGGCCGTCTCCAGCCGGCCGCGGAAGGCCGGTGAGTCACCGAGGGTGCGGGCGGCCTCCAGGGTGTTGGTGAGGAGGTCGTGCACGATCTGCTGGGACATCGCGCCACCGGCGGTGAAGTCGCCGTGCTCGGGTGAGTAGCTGGGGGTGACGACGAGCAGTCCGTCGCGCGGGTCGGTGCGCAGATTGGCCAGCCAGAATTCGGCCGCCTCCTTCATCGCCGGGTACGCGGTGGAGCGCAGATAGCCGGCGGAGCCGCCGAACCGGTAGTGCTCGTACAGCTGCTGGGTGAGCCAGGCGGCGGCCTCCGGGAACCAGAAGGCGGTGGACCAGTCGTGGACGCCGGTGAAGCCGTACGGATTGGTCTCGTTGTGCACCACCCAGCCGGCGGTCCCGAACATCTCCTTCGCCGTCCTGCGGCCGGGGGCACGCATGGCCTCGATGTAACGGTCGTACGGCGCGGTGGTCTCGGCGAGGTTGGTGACCTCGGCGAGCCAGTAGTTCATCTGCAGATTGATGTTGCTGTGGTAGTCGGCCGACCAGGGCGGGGTGGTCGAGTTGTTCCACACTCCCTGGAGGTTGGCGGGCAGCGACCCGGCACGTGAGGAGGCGATCAGCAGGTAGCGGCCGTACTGGAAGAACAGCGCCTCCAGGGCCCGGTCGGCGGGGCTCGCCCCGCCCGTGTAGCCGGCGAGCAGCCGGTCGGTGGGCAGGTCGGGCAGCTCCTGGCCGATGTCGAGGGCGACCCGGTCGAAGAGGGCACGGTGGTCGCGTACGTGGGTGTCACGGACCTTCTCGTACGGGGTCCGGGCGGCCAGGTCGACGGCGGCGGTGACCGCGGGGTGCGGGTCGGAGCCCCGGTAGGCGGGGTAGCTGTCGGCGTAGTCGGTGCCCGCGGCGAGGAAGAACCAGGCGCTGTCGGCACCGGTGACGGTCAGGGTGCCTTCCGTGCCCGCGGTGACGGTGCCGCCACTGGTCCGGACGCGGATCTGGGCCTCGAAGCGCAGACCGTTGTCCTTCAGGGCGCCGCGTACGGTGAGCCGGTCCCCGTCCGCGGTGACGGTGCAGTCGTCGCGGGGCGAGGTGTGACGCAGGGTGAAGGACACCTGTCCCGGACGATCGGCGGCGAGGCGCCCCGCGATCACCCTGCCGGGGTGGGAGACGAAGAACTCCCGTGTGTGAACGACCTGTTGGTGGGTGTAGGTCACGGCGGCGAGGGCGTTGCGCAGGTCGAGGGTGCGGCGGTAGGAGGCGTCGGGGGCGGCCGGGGCGTTCGGCAGATCCAGTCTCAGGTCGCCGAATACCTGGTAGGCACCGTAACCGCGCCGCGCCTGGCCCAGTTCGGCGGCGACGGCGTCCGGGCCGAGCGCACCCTCGCTGTCGAGCCGCTGCTGCACTCCGGCGAGGGCGCCGGGCCTGGGAGCGGTCCAGTTCCCGAAGTCGTAACCCTGGGCGAAGCCGGGGCCACCGGTCCACAGCGTCTTCTCGTTGAACGTGAGCTGCTCGCAGGCGAGCGTCCCGAAGACGCTCGCGCCGAGGGCGCCGCCCCCGATCGGCAGCGACTCGCGCTCCCAGTCCGCAGCGGGCGCGTCGTACCGGAGCGTAGGTTCCGCCTGTTTCTTCGAGTGGGTGTCTCCCGTTGATTCATCGGAGGTACCGGCAGCAGCAGCCGTGCCGGAAAGGGCCGGAACTCCCAGTGCCAGCGCACCGGTTGCCCCTATCGCTGTCTTCACGGTGGTACGTCGCGTGATCCCGGATGTCATGCGGCCGACGGTAAAGGTCCGACGACTGACCCGACAAGGAGCATGACAAAGCGGCCTCTTGGACGGAGGCCGCGAGCACTTGGACGGATCTCGGGGTATGCGCCCCGCAGCCGCCCGGTATGTGCGGACGGCCTGCGGGCGGGGCGGATTCAGCCCTGCTGGAACAGCTCGGCAGGCAGGGGCTTGAGCAGGGTGTACAGGTCGTCGGTGATCGGCCGGTCCCAGCTGGCGATGGTGACGAGCACACCGTCGCTGCGGTCGAACTGGACGCAGGAGATCCGGCTCTCGGAGAGCTTGACGCGGCGCACGATCAGCAGGTTGTCGCCCTGCATCACGGGCATGTCCTCCGTGCCGGTGACCTCGACCGGCTCGTCGTTCTCCAGCGCGAGCAGCAGCTGGGCGACCTCGAACGGGACCTGGCCCTCCTCGGTCTCGCGGGCGGGCGAACCCTCCGGGAGATTGCCGATGATCATCGCGGGGCCGCGGCCGCCGAACAGGTCGTAGCGCAGGAAGACACCCTGACAGCTTCCGTCGGGCGCGGGCAGCAGACCGGCGCCGAGGTTTCCGGGCCAGTCCCCCGGGTCCATGGCCAGGACGTCGAAGTCGGGGCCCGCGGGTGTGGCGGCGCTACGGCGGCGGAGGAAGGACATGCAGACATGTTACGTGTCCGGGCTCACCTTGCGGAGCCGGGTCCGCGCAGGCCGGGGCGCCGACGGGTGTGCGGCCCGTCGCACCGAACGAACAGGTCGTCGCGTCGGTGGGTGGCCCGGCCCCCGCCGGCACGGCACCGCCGGGCACGGCCGTGAGTACCTGGCGGCCGGGGTCCGGCTGCGGTCGCGGTCCGCTCGGCGGGGTCCGGTCACTCCCGGCACCCGGGCCGTCCACGGAGCGCGACCCCCGTGGACGGTCCGGGTGCCGCCGTGCCGCCGATCGGGTGATCACGGTCGGACACCGGATCACGGCACGGCGCGTCCTCAGGTGAGGTCGAATTCGCCGTCGCGGGCGTTCACCACGAAGGCGTGCCATTCTGCCGGAGTGAAGACGATCGACGGGCTGCCGGGCTTCCCGGCGTTGCGCATCGCGACGAATCCCTCGACGAAGGCGATCTGGACGTCCCCCACGCCCCGACTGCCCGATCTCCACTGCGCGTTGCTGAGATCGAGATCCGGTTTGTCCCAGCCCACGAAGGGCTGCTGGGTCGTGGTGCGCTCCGCCACGTCGGCTCCTCCCGCTCGTCGTCCCGGACCAAGGCTAGCCACCCCCGGCGGTCCCGGACAGGGCGCGCAGGGGGCTTCCGGCGGCCCGGGACCGAGCGGTGTCAGCTGCTGGGCGGCTCGGCTCCGACCAGCCACATGGCGAAGAACTGCGCCCCGCCCCCGTACGCGTGGCCGAGCGCCTTCCGGGCCCCCGCGACCTGGTGTTCGCCGGCCCGGCCCCGTACCTGCAGCGCGGCTTCGGCGAAGCGGATCATGCCGGAGGCGCCGATGGGATTGGTGGAGAGCACTCCGCCCGACGGGTTCACCGGCAGGTCGCCGTCGAGTTCGGTGACGCCGGACTCGGTGAGCTTCCAGCCCTCACCCTCGTCGGCGAAGCCGAGGTTCTCCAGCCACATCGGCTCGTACCAGGAGAAGGGCACGTACATCTCCACCGCGTCGATCTCCCGACGCGGCTCGCTGATGCCCGCCTGCCGGTACACATCGGCGGCGCAGTCCCGGCCCGCCCGCGGCGAGACGAAGTCCTTCCCCGCGAAGAGCGTCGGCTCGCTGCGCATCGCGCCGCCGTGCACCCAGGCGGGCGGATGCGGCGAACGGTCCGCCCCGGCACGGTCGGTGAGGATCATCGCGCAGGCCCCGTCGGAGGACGGGCAGGTCTCCGAGTAGCGGATCGGATCCCAGAGCATCGGTGCCGACCGGACCTTCTCCAGGGTGATGTCCGGGTCGTGGATGTGCGCGTACGGATTCTTCAGCGCGTTGCGGCGGTCCTTGTACGCGACGAGGGAGCCGACCGTGTCGGGTGCGCCGGTACGGCGCATGTACGCCCGCACGTGCGGGGCGAAGAAGCCGCCCGCTCCGGCGAGCAGGGGCTGCTGGAACGGGATCGGCAGCGAGAGCCCCCACATGGCGTTGGACTCGGACTGCTTCTCGAAGGCGAGCGTGAGGACGGTGCGGTGCACCCGCGCGGAGACCAGGTTGGCGGCGACGAGTGCGGTGGAGCCGCCGACGGAGCCCGCGGTGTGCACCCGGAGCATCGGTTTGCCGACCGCGCCGAGGGCGTCGGCGAGGTACAGCTCCGGCATCATCAGGCCCTCGAAGAAGTCGGGTGCCTTGCCGATGACGACGGCGTCGATGTCCGCCCAGGTCAGGGCCGCGTCCTGGAGGGCACGGACGGCGGCCTCGCGGACGAGTCCCGCGATGGACACGTCCCGGCGTGCGGACACGTGCTTCGTCTGGCCGATGCCGACGACGGCCACGGGCTCACTGGACATGAGCGCTCTCCCCTTCGAGGACGGCGACCAGGTTCTGCTGCAGGCAGGGCCCGGAGGTGGCGTGGGCGAGGGCCCGGTCGGACTCGCCGCGGTGGATGCGGGCAGCGGCCTCGCCCAGGCGGATCAGCCCGGCGGCCATGACGGGGTTGGCGGCGAGCGCGCCGCCGGACGGGTTGACGTCGACGCTGTCGTCGAGCCGGAGCGCCTTGCGCAGCACCACCTCCTGGGAGGTGAACGGGGCGTGCAGTTCGGCGGTGTCCACGGGCCGTTCGAAGACCCCGGCACGGGTCGCGGCGAGCCGGGTGGAGGGTGATTCGGTCAGCTCCCGCACGCCGAGGGAGTGCGCCTCGATGCGGTGGTCGATGCCGCGGATCCAGGCGGGGCGGGAGCACAGGGCCCGTGCGGTGTCACCGGCGGCGAGGATCACGGCGGCCGCGCCGTCGCCGACCGGCGGGCAGTCGCCGGTGCGCAGCGGCTGCACGACGTACTCGCCGGCCGGGACCGGTCCCCCGAGCTGGGCGTGCGGGTTGTCCGCCGCGGCAGCGCGGCTGCGGTGGGCGATCGCGGCGAGGGCGGCCTCGTCCGTGTCGCCGGCGTCGATCAGGGCCCGGGCCTGGAGGGCGGCGAGCGCCACGGAGTCCGGCCAGAGCGGGCCGACGTAGTACGGATCGAGCTGGCGGGTGAGGACGTCGCGGACCTCGCCGGGCGAGGACTTTCCGTAGGAGTAGACGAGCGCGGTGTCCGCCTGCCCCGTCTGGATCTTCACCCAGGCCTCGTACAGCGCCCAGGCGCCGTCCATCTCCACATGGGACTCGGAGATCGGCGGGTACGCGCCGACGCCGTCGAGCGCCATGGTGAAGGAGAAGGCGCGGCCCGCGAGGTAGTCGCTGGAGCCGGAGCAGGTGAAACCGATGTCGCTGGCCTTGAGCCCGGTCGCGTCGAGGACCCGGTGCAGGACGGGCATCAGCATCTCGACTTCGGAGAGCTCGTCGGTGTGGCGCACGTGGTCGGTCTGCGCGAAGGCGACGATCGCCGTGTCTCGCATCTACAGCAGCTCCTTGTACGCGTCGTAGTCGGCGTCCGGCTCGCCGGTCGGCCGGTAGTGGTCGGGGTGCCGCCCGCTCTCGGTCCAGACGGGTTCGACGCGCAGGCCCATGCGCACCTGGTCGTACGGGATGCCGCCGATGCGGGCGTGCAGCGCGAGGTCCGCGCCGTCGAGGGCGATGTGCGCGTAGACGTAGGGGACTTCGATGTCGAGGGTCTTCGCCTTGATGTTGACGATGCAGAAGGTGGTGACGGTGCCGCGCGGACCGACCTCGACCTGTTCGGTGGTGGCTACCCCGCAGGTGGGGCAGGCGCCGCGGGGCGGTACGTACGCCTTGTGGCAGGACGGGCAGCGTTCGCCGACGATCCGCTGTCCGGAGAGCGCTTCGAGGTACGCGCTCTGGGCGCGGCCGGGGGTGTAGCGGTAGTCGAGCCGGGTGGGGGTGACGATGCCGGTGACCGGGTCGGTGAACTCGCCGTCGTGCGGGGCGCCGTGCCCGGTGTCACCGCCGTCGTACGGTTCGAAGCAGGCGATGTCGGTGATCGCGCCGGTGCGTTCGGCGGCCCAGCGGATCCGTACCCGCATGCCGGTGCGCACCGCCTCGGGGCCGGGGGCGTCGAGGGCGTGCAGCAGCGCGGTGTCGGCGCCGTCGAGGCGGACGAGAACCCAGGCGAAGGGGGTGTCGAGGGGCTGGGCGGGACGGGGTGCGTGGTTCCAGGCCCAGGTGGTGACGGTGCCGGTGGTGGCGACCTCGGTCAGTTCGCGGAGTTCCTCGGCGGTGACCGGGTCGTACTCGACGGGCGGGACCAGGACCTTTCCTTCGGCGGTGCGGACCCCGAGCACGGTGCGTTCGCGCAGACCGGTGAGGAAGGCGCTCTGTACGGGGCCCAGGGAGCGGGTGAAGGGGAATTCGACCACCAGCGGTGCGCTGAGGGCTTCGGGCACGGTTGCCTCCTGGGCTCAGGTGCGCCGGTAGACGGGCGGGCGCTTCTCGGCGAAGGCGCGGGCGCCCTCCTTGGCGTCTTCGGTCGCGAACACCGGCCAGCCGCGCTTCAGTTCTGCGGCCAGCCCCTCGGTCTCGGTCATCTCGGCGGTCTCGTACACAGAGGCCTTGACGGCCTCGACGGCCAGCGGTCCGCAGGCATTGATCCGTTCGGCGACGGCGAGGGCCTCCTCCAGCGCGGTGCCGTCCGGGACGACCCGGCCGATCAGTCCGATGCCGGCCGCTTCCGCGGCGCTGTACGGGCGTGCGGTGAGGAGCATTTCGAGTGCGTGCGTCCGGGCGATCTGGCGCGGCAGCCGGACCGTGGAACCGCCGATGGGGAAGAGGCCGCGCTGCACTTCGAAGAGCCCGAAGGTGGCACCCGCTCCGGCGATCCGGATGTCGGTGCCCTGGAGGATCTCGGTGCCGCCCGCGACGCAGTGGCCCTCCACGGCGGCGATGACCGGTTTGCGGGGGCGGTGGTGGCGCAGCATCGCCTTCCAGTGCAGATCGGGGTCGGCGGTCATCCGGTCCCGGTACCGCTCGCCCTCCATTCCCTTGCCCGCCAGGGCCTTGAGGTCCATGCCGGCGCAGAAGCAGCCGCCCGCGCCGGTGAGGATCACCGAGCGGATCGTGTCGTCCTCGTCCGCCGCCAGCCAGCCGTCGTGGAGCCCGACCAGCATCGGCAGCGACAGGGCGTTCTTCGCCTCCGGCCTGTTCAGCGTGAGCACCAGTGTGGCGCCCTCGCGCCGCACGACGAGGTGTTCCGTACCACCCATTGTCCGCCTCCCGTCTAAAGACCTAGAACAGGTTGCAGTAGGCGGTGGCCCAGTTCAATAGTTTTCTGACAGCCAGTCAGATTTCTTCGGCGGCACCCTTCCCAGTTGCGCCTCCCGGCGCTCTAATGACCGCCGAGCCAGTCAGCTTCCGGGGTCAGGAGGAACGGTGGAGTACAACCTTGCCGACCTGTTCGAGTCGGTCGTCGACGCGGTTCCGGAACGCGAGGCGCTCGTCTACCTCGACCATCCCGGCACGGGGGCGGAGCGACGGCTGACGTACGCGGAGCTGGACGCGGCCGCCAACCGCCTGGCGCACCACCTGATCGAGGCGGGCATCACCCCGGGCGAGCACCTGGGGCTGCACCTCTACAACGGGGTGGAGTACCTCCAGACCGTGCTGGCCTGCCTGAAGGCCCGCGTCGTTCCGGTCAATGTGAACTACCGTTATGTGGAAGAGGAGTTGATCTACCTCTACCGTGACGCGGATCTCGCCGCGCTGGTCTTCGACGCCGAGTTCGACGAGCGGGTCGCGGCCGCCGCGCCGAAGGCGCCGGGCCTGCGTCATCTCGTGCGGGTGGGGGCCCCGGAGGCGGGTGTCCGCGGTCCGGACGCGGTCGCCTTCACGGACGCGGAGGCGGCCGGCAGCGCGGAGCGCGGGTTCCCGCCGCGGTCGGCCGACGACCAGTTCATCATCTACACCGGCGGCACCACCGGAATGCCCAAGGGCGTGATGTGGCGCCAGGAGGACCTCTTCTTCTCCGGCCTCGGCGGGGGCGCGCCGACCGGCGAGCCGGTGAAATCGCCGCAGGAGCTGGCCGAGCGGGTTGCCGCGGGCGGCGACGGGATCACCTTCTTCCCCACTCCGCCGCTGATGCACGGCACCTCGACGCTCACCGCCTTCATCGGCTTCAACTTCGGGCAGCGGGTCGTGGTCCACCGCAAGTTCGTACCGCACGAGGTGCTCCGTACGATCGAGAAGGAGAAGGTCACCAGTGTGTCGCTGGTGGGCGACGCGATGCTGCGCCCGCTGATCGACGCGTTGAAGGGCCCGCTGAAGGGCACCGACTGCTCGTCGATGTTCTCGGTGTCCAGTTCGGGCGCGATCATGTCGGACTCGGTGCGCGCGGAGTTCCAGGAACTGGTGCCCACGGTGATGCTGCTGAACAACTTCGGCTCCTCGGAGTCCGGGTTCAACGGCACGGCGACGGCCGACTCGGGCCCGGAGAACGGGTTCCGGCTCCGGGTCAACTCCCGTACGGCGGTGGTCGATCCGGCGACGTACGAGCCGGTGGCCCCGGGTGAGCCGGGACGGATCGCCCAGCGCGGGCACGTGCCGCTCGGCTACTACAACGACCCCGGCAAGACCGCGGAGACCTTCTTCCGGCGGGGTGACGAGCGATGGGTCCTGCTCGGGGACATGGCGACGGTCGACGAGGAGGGCATCGTCACGGTCCTCGGCCGCGGTTCGCAGTGCATCAACACCGGGGGCGAGAAGGTGTACCCCGAGGAGGTCGAGCAGGCGCTCAAGGCCCACCCGGACGTGTACGACGTACTGGTCGCCGCGGTGCCCGACGAGCGGTGGGGCAACCGCGTCGCGGCGGTGGTGCAGCTGCGCGAGGGAGCCGCCGAGCCCTCGCTCGACGATCTCCAGGCCCACTGCCGGACCCGGCTGGCGGGCTACAAGATCCCCCGCCGGCTGGTGATCGCCCACCGGATCCAGCGCTCGCCGAGCGGCAAGGCCGACTACCGCTGGGCCCGCTCGGTCGTCGTGCCCAGGCCCGAACCCGGGGAATGAGGGCGGGCCCGGCCGCGCGGGCGGACCGGGCCCGGATCACCGAGCGGCGGAGCCCGCGTCACCCATTCGGGCACGCTGCGGACCCATCCGCTCACCCTATGTGGCAACAGGGGGAGATCGCCCATAGCTTCGGCTCATGAAGAAACGAAACATCAGGGCTTTTGTCCCGATCTTGGCTCTGTCGGCTGCTGGGTGCGGACTGTCCTCCGCCTCGGCCACGGACTCGCACGAGGTCCGCCCGGGCGAGTCGATCCAAAAAGCGGTGGACGCCGCCCAGCCGGGTGACACCATCGTCCTGCTGCCCGGCACGTACCGGGAGAGTGTCCTGGTCACCAAGCCCGAACTGACCCTGCGCGGCGCCGGCAGCAAGACCGTGATCCGGCCGGCCGAGGCGGGCACGAAGGCCACCGACGCCTGCGCGAAGGCCGGCAGCGGAATCTGCGTCCAGGGCCGGTCGGGCAAGACCGTGGACGGCGTCCGCGTGGAATCGCTGACCCTGTCCGGGTTCAAGAAGAACGGCGTCTGGGCCTCCTGGACCGACCGGCTGACCGTCCGCCGGGTCACCTCCGAGCACAACGGTGTCTGGGGCATCGCCCAGGAGCGCTCCACCCGCGGCGCGTTCATCGGCAACACCGCCCGTGCCAACGGCGACGCAGGCATCTTCGTCGCGAACACCGTCGACAAGGAGGGCGGCGCCACCGACACCCGGGGCACCGAGGTCCGGCACAACGCGCTGAAGGACAACCGGATCGGGTTCACCGCCAGACGGGTCCGCAACCTGTCGGTCCACGACAACGCCGTCTCCGGCAACTGCACCGGTGTGTTCGTCGTGGGCGACGAAGGAAAGCCGCAGGCCGGCGCCATGACGATCGAGTCCAACAACATCACCGGCAACAACAAGTTCTGCTCCGCGACCGAACGGCTGTCGGCCCTCCAGGGCTCCGGCCTCGTGCTCACCGGCGCCGCGGACACCAAGGTCCGCTCGAACACCATCCGCGACAACTCCGGCACCACCCCGATGTCCGGCGGCGTCGTCCTGTTCAAGAGCTTCGTGGGCACGAAGAACACCGGCAACGCCATCAGCGGCAATGTCGTGCTCGGCAACAAGCCGGCCGACCTCGCCAATGGGGACACCGGCAAGGGCAACACCTTCACCGACAACGTCTGCGCCAAGTCCGCACCGACCGGCATGTGCTGAGTGGTGCACCCCCGCACGAGGAGAAGCGAAACAGCATGACCACTGTGAGCCCCAACCCCACTCCCTCCCCCGTACACGCCGCCCTCCCGCACCCCGTCAC
>NZ_JBCEWQ010000073.1:0-42240 GCF_038448545.1 Streptomyces sp. CLV115 | reverse complement strand
GTCCCCGCCGCACCCCCTCGTGCCACCGACCGCTCCCGCGTCATGCTCCCCGGCGTACGCGGGCCTCCGTGGACGGCCGTTCACCGGCCACCGGTCCTGTCACCGGTCCCGTCCCGCTGAACCGCCGTCCCGTCCTCGCCGAGGTGAGGGCGCCCGGCGCCCCCTCGGAGGAAACCCATGACTCGCGCCACCACGGTGCGAGCGGTTCTGGCTGCGGCCGTGCTGCTCGTCTCCGTGCTCATCACGCTGACCATGTCACCCAGACTCGGCCTCGATCTTCAGGGCGGCACCAGAATGGTGCTCCAGGCCAAGGACTCGGACACCGCGAAGGCGGACCGGGACAGCACCGACCGCACCCTGGAGGTGCTCCGCCAGCGCATCGACTCCCTCGGCGTCGCCGAACCCACGCTGACCCGCTCCGGCGAGGACCGGATCATCGTCGAACTCCCGGACGTCCAGGACCCGCGCAAGGCCGCCGAGGTCATCGGCAGAACCGCCCAGCTCAGCTTCCACGCGGTCCAGGGCCCCGCCGCCACCCCGAACGACGACGGAGCGGACACCAAGTCCGGATCCAAGCCCGGATCCAAGCCCGGATCCGAGCCCGGCACCGAACCCGATCCCGGCCGAAGCTCCGGCGCCGGGCCGACGCTCCCCGATGAACAGGGCCGCGCCCTCGACCTCGGCCCGGCCAGGCTCTCCGGCGCCGGCGTCAAGGACGCCACCGCCGCGTTCGACGCCCAGCAGGGCGCCGGCTGGACCGTCTCCCTCGACTTCCACAAGGCGGCGGGCCGGGACTGGACCCGGCTGACCGGGGAAGCCGCCTGCCACCCGGTCCAGGACGACCGGCGCCGCGTCGCCATCGTCCTCGACCAGCAGATCATCTCCTCGCCGCAGGTCTCGCCCTCCGTCGGCTGCAACGCCGGCCTGCCCTCCGGTTCCACCCAGATCACCGGATCCTTCAGCGCGGACGAGGCCCGCGAGCTGGCCCTGCTGATCAAGGGCGGCGCCCTGCCGCTCCCCGTCGAGATCGTCGAGCAGCGGACCGTCGGCCCGACGCTCGGCGCCGCCGCCATCGACGCCAGCGCCCGGGCCGCCCTCATCGGCGCCGCCGCCACCGCGCTCTTCATCACCGTCGTGTACCGGCTCTTCGGCGCACTGGCCGCCGTCGCGCTCGCCGCCTACGGACTGATCTCCTATGCGGCCCTGGTCGCCCTCGGCGTCACCCTCACCCTTCCGGGCCTCGCCGGATTCGTCCTGGCCATCGGGATGGCGGTCGACGCCAACGTGCTGGTCTTCGAACGGGCCCGGGAGGAGCACACCCAGCATCCCGGCAGGTCGCTGCGCTCCTCGCTGACCGCCGGGTTCCGCGGCGCCTGGAGCGCCGTCGCCGACTCCAACGTGACGACGCTGATCGCGGCCGGGCTGCTCTTCTTCCTCGGTTCGGGACCGGTGAAGGGCTTCGGGGTCACCCTCGCCATCGGCGTGCTGGCCTCCATGTTCTCCGCGCTCGTCATCGCCCGCGCACTCACCGAGATCGCCGCGGGCTCCCGGTTCGTCAGCGACTACCGGGGCATCAACGGCATCTCCGGCCCGGGCCGGGTACGCACCTGGCTGACTCGCCGGAACCCCCAGCTGATGCGGTCCCCGCGCCGCTGGCTGCTGATCTCCTCGGCACTGGTCGCCGTCGCCGTCCTCGGCATCCTCGTACGCGGCGTCAACCTGGGAGTCGAATTCACCGGCGGCCGGCTCGTCGAGTACTCGACCAGCCGCCCCGTCGACGTGGAACGGGCCCGGACCGCCCTGGCCGGTGCGGGCTTCGGCGACGCCGAGGTCACCACGGCGGGCGCGGGCGACCTCTCCGTACGGACCGGGAAGCTCGACAACGACGGCGAACATGCCCTGCGCGCCGCCCTCGCGGAGGAGGGCGGCAAGACCACCAAGGTCCGCGACGAACTCATCGGCCCCAGCCTCGGCGACGAACTGCGGCGCAACGCCCTGATCGCGCTCGGCATCGCCGTCCTCGTCCAGCTGGCCTATCTGGCCGTCAGGTTCCGCTGGACGTTCGCGGTGGCCTCGGTCGGGGCGCTCGTCCACGACGTCATCGTCCTGGTCGGCGCCTTCGCCTGGCTGGGACGCACCGTCGACGGCATCTTCCTGGCCGCGCTCCTCACCGTCATCGGATACTCCGTCAACGACTCGGTGGTGGTCTTCGACCGGGTGCGGGAACTGTGGGCGAAGGCCCGCCGTCAGCCCGTCGCCGAAGTCGCCAACCGGGCCGTCCTGCAGACCGTCCCGAGAACGCTCAACACCGGAATGGGAGCCCTCTTCATCCTCACCGCACTCGCCGTGCTGGGGGGTGACTCGCTCGCGGACTTCGCGCTGGCCCTGCTGATCGGCATCTGTGTCGGCACGTACTCCTCGGTGATGACCGCGGTCCCGGCCGCCCTCGTCCTGGAACGGAGCAGCAAGGCCCCGCCACCTGCCCGCAAGCGGGCGCCCGGCCGCCGCTCCGGCACGAGAACGGCGCGCCGCGACCCGCTCGACAACGGGGCACGCGTCTAGGGTCCTTCATTCGGATCAGAACAGATCGGTACGGATCAGGGCGGACGGGGCCGGATCAGGGCTGACCACGCCGGATCAGGCGCCGGGGGCCCGCGAGCCCGGCGTGATCCGGGCGAGAGGCCCCAGGGCGGGGGCCGGCCCTGATCCGCCGGACGGGCGCCGGCGACCGGTGCTCCTCCCGGCGTGGCGGGACGGGAGGGGCACCGTGGGTCGGTCATGGTGATCCGCGGGTCCGGGGCGCACAATTCCGAGCAGTCGCCCCCCGTGATCGGAGTGTGCCCGTGCCCATGCCCGTCCCGCTGCGTGAGGCCTGGTCCACCGTCGTTCCGGACCTGGCGGACCGTCATGGGCCGCTGCCGCCCCTGATGCTCGCCCTGACCGTCGTCACCGGGCTGGTCGACGCCGTCAGCTATCTGGAACTGGGCCGGGTGTTCGTGGCGAACATGACCGGCAACGTGGTCTTCTCCGGCTTCGCCGTCGCCGGAGCCCCGGGGTTCTCGCTCGCCGCGTCACTCGTCGCGCTCGCCGCGTTCGCGGTCGGGGCGCTGCTCGCTGGCCTGATCGTGCACCGCACCGCGGCCCACCGCGGCCGGATGCTGCTCTACGCGCTCCTCGTGGAGACCGCCTGCGTCCTGGCCGCGCTGATCGTCACCGCGGCCTCCGGCCACCCGTTCACCGGCGGGGTCCGCTTCGCCCTCATCGTGCTCCTCGGCCTGGGGCTCGGTGTGCAGAACGCCGTGTCCCGGGCGCTGGCGGTTCCCGATCTCACCACCACCGTGCTGACCCTGACCATCACCGGCATCCTCTCCGACAGCCGGTTCGCCGGCGGAGGCGGCAGCCGGGCCGGACGACGGGTGCTCTCGGCCGCCGCGATGATGCTGGGCGCGATCGTCGGCGCCATGGCCGTACTGCACGGGCATCCCAGGCTTCCGCTGCTGATCGCCGTGGCCGTGCTGGCCGGTGTGACCGTCGCGGCGGCGGCCCTGGCGCGCTCCCGGGCGCCGTGGGCCGCTCCGGTCGTCAGGAAGTGAGCGAACGCAGATGGTCGGCGGTGGCCCGGTCGGCGGGCAGGAACGTCTCGATCGCCAGCTCGGCCACCGTCACATCCATCGGGGTGTTGAACGTGGCGATGGAGCAGACGAAGGAGAGCACCGTTCCGTCGTGCTCGATCAGCAGCGGCAGCGCGAAAGGCAGCGACGGAGCGGGCCCGGCGCCGCAGGATCCGCTGCTCTCCGGTACGGGATAGGCCGCGACCTCCTCGTACACCGCACGCAGCTCCGCCGAACGGGCCAGGGCGATCTGACGCTCCATCTGGGCCAGCAGATCGGCCCGCCACTCCCGCAGGTTGCGGATGCGCGGGGCGAGGCCGTCCGGGTGCAGAGTGAGCCGCATGGCGTTCAGCGGCGGGGCGAGCAGGTGCTCGGCCACCTGGTCCGTCAGCAGCGCCATGCCCCGATTGGCCGCCACCACGTCGTACGTACCGTCGACGACGATCGCCGGATACGGGTCGTACGCCTGGAGCAGCCGTTCCACCCCCTCCCGCAGTGCGTCCAGCGCGGGGTCGTCGAGCGAGGTCTGCGCGAAGTGCGGGGCGTAACCTGCCACCACCAGAAGGGCGTTGCGCTCCCTGACCGGGACCTCCAGGTGCTCGGCCAGCCGCAGGATCATCTCCTCGCTGGGCCGGGAGCGGCCCGTCTCGATGAAGGAGATGTGCCGGGCCGAGGAATCGGCACGGAGCGCCAGTTCCAGCTGGCTGATCCGGCGCTGCTCCCGCCAGCTGCGCAGCAGCGGCCCTACCCCCGTGTCAATCGCGGCAGTCGTCATACCCAGACCGTAACGTCACCGGCACCGCCGACCGGCACCGTTCGCCGATGAGGGAGTCACCGTATGCCCGCCGCACCGCTGTCGCAGCAGGAGATCGAGGACCGTCTGGGCGATCTGCCCGGCTGGACGCTGGAGGGGAACCGGATCACCTGCACCTACCGGCTTCACAGCCACTTCGCCGCCCTGGGGCTGACCGCGCACGTCGCCGCGATCCAGGACGAGCTGAACCACCACTCCGACCTGACCCTCGGCTACAACACCGTCTCCCTCTCCGTGAACACGCACGACGCGGGCGACGTGGTCACCGAGAACGACCTGAGGCTGGCCGCGCGGGTGGCGGCGATCGCCGACGGACACGGGGTGCGGTAGCCGGGGCCGCACACGGTACGCGGCCGGTGACGCCCTGCCCGTCACATGTCACATCGCCGCCCCGAACCGTGGATGCGCGGCGAGCCAGCGCGTGTAGGTCTCGCTGCGCTCCGCCGCCTCCGCGTACGCGGCCCTGGCGTGCCCGCTCACCGCGCCCGCCGCCGCACCGGCCGCCGCCGACCGCGGATGCCAGCCCAGCAGATGGCGCCAGCTGAGCGGTGCACCGGTGATCGGCCGTGTCACCACCCCGGGTGTCGGCGGGAACGTGGCCCGGCACAGCCCGACGGCCCGGCCCACCTGTACGAGATGGACGACCGACGCCGTGTCCGTCTCGTACACCGAGACCGGGCTGAACCCGGCCCGTGCGCAGGCGCCGACGAAGCAGTCGGCGAAGCAGCCCTCGCCCGGCACGTCCGCCCAGCACTCGTCGGCCAGGGCGGAGAGGCTGAGCTCCTCCGCACCGGCCAGCGGATGGGAATCCGGCAGCATCACGAAGACCGGGTCGATGCCGATCACCTGCCAGGTCAACCGGTCGCTTGCGGGAGGCGGGCTCTGACCGCACGCGCCGATGAGCGCGAAGTCGAGTCTGCCGTCGACCAGTTGGGCGGCGATCTCACCGACCGACCAGGAGGTGTACGTGGTCACCGGAGCGGCCGGATGCGCGGTGACCAGCCGGTCCACCAGGCCGCCCAGCAGCGGCCCGTGCGTGCCGCCCAGCCGGAAGCGCTCCATGGTCCCCCAGGCATTGGCGAACCGCACCGCCTCCTCCTGGAGTTCGCTCACGGCGGGCAGCACCACCCGGGCCCGTTCCAGCACCAGCTCGCCTAGGAGCGTGGGCCGGGCTCCGGTGTGGTCCCGGTCGAACAGCGGGCCGCCGAGCGCCTTCTCGATCCTCCGCAACTGCGCGCTCAGGGCGGGCTGGGCAAGCCCGAGGGCCGCGGCCGCCTTGGTCAGGCTCCCGGTGTCGGCGATGGCACGTACGGTTCGCAGATGGCGCAACTCCAGCTCCATAAACGCAAGTTATGGGCCCGGAGGCCTACCGGCAATATGCCGGTGTCCAATCGGTTGCGGTGTGTCCGGAACGACGACGTGCCTTCGAACGCCCCGGACCCCGTCCGCGTCCGCTCACCCGTCGATGAGCTTGACCAACTCGACGCCGCTGTAGGCCGGTATCCCGTCCCGGGTGACGACGGCGCGGACCGTGACCCAGCCCGTGGCGCCGCCCGGGTCCGGGGCGAGCCACACACTGCCGTCGGCGTCGGTGACCAGATGTGCGATCGGCCGGCCCTCGACCTCCCACTCGATGTCCGCGCCGCTCAGGTCGACCGGTGCACCGTCCCAGGCGGCGATGGCCAGTGCCGCCCGGGTGATGCCGGCGGCGGGGAGCTCGGCCGGCGTGGCGGTGAGCCGCAGGTCGGCGGTGATCGTGTCGGTCCGGTAGCCCGCCAGATCCGCCGGGTACCACGCGAGCTCGGGAACGAACCGGCCGCCCGCCCAGCGCGCGAGGTGGCCGGGCCGGTGGTGCGCGTCGTCGATCAGCGCGTACGTGGGGGCTCCGTGCTCGGAGGCGACGAAGCCGTGCGGCGCGACGGTCACCGTGCCCAGGGTGCCGGGCAGCGGCAGCGCCCGGGGACGGATGTCGTGACTGGCGACGATCTCCACGCCCCCGTCGAACACCGTCCGCGACACCTTCAGGTCCTCGGTGAGGTACCGGAACCCGGTCATCCGCCGCCCGAAGTACCGGCCGGCGACCCGCCGCTGGACCAGCGAGAGGCCCTTGAGCATCTCGAATCCGCGCCCCGCCCTGAAGTCCCTCTCCATGTGCTGCGCCTGGTAGTGCAGATTGAGGCCGAAGGCCAGCGCCCAGCTCAGGTTCTCGGTGGTGTCGACGCCCCGGTCGAGGTTGTGCGGGTAGAACGCGACCTTGTCGTGCATGACGCCGGTGCCCAACGGCCACTGCTGCACCACGGTGCCGTTGCGGTTGGGGCCGTCGTACGTGTTGGCCCGGTCGCCCTGCATGGTGTTGAGGTAGAAGCCGAGGCTCGATGCCAGGGTCTGGAAGATCCGGTCCCCGCCGACCCCCTCGGTGCCGATCGGCAGGATCGCGGCCGACTGTGCGGTCTGCTCCACCAGCTCTTCGCCGTACGCGTACGGCGGTGCGCAGAAGTCGGCCGAGTAGTCGTACTCCCGGCGCGCGATCTCGTCCTGGAACATCATGTCCAGCCCGTAGGTGTCGCGGAACGTGCGGAGCTGGTCGAGGATCAGTGCCCGGGGTGCCTTGCGCCAGCCGCCGATGAGATATCCGAGGTTGTCGGTGTGGGTCTTGGTGACCAGCTTGCCGTGCCCGTCGCGTATCCCGATCCGCTCTACGCCGCCGAGCTCCGCCACTGCCCGGCTGTCCGGGTGCCACCACGTCGGGTTGGTGTACGCGCTGGCGTAGTGCCCGCCGTCGTGGATGGTGTCGATGAGCCGCTGGAACTCCGCGGGCCCGCCGAGGTAGTCGAAGGTGAGGAAGTCCGGGTAGTGGTGGTCGTGCTGCCCGTCGGAGTAGTAGCTGGCCAGCTCGACGCTGTACGGCCCACCGGGCACGGCACGCAGGTATTCGAGGGCCGCCTCGGGCCGGCCAGTCGCCCAGGTGCCGCCGGTCGGCTGCCACAGGTCCACCTTGAGGTGCACCGCGTCGGGCAGCCCCGCGCGCAGTCGAGGGCCGAGCTTGTCCGGCAGCCCGCGCCAGGAGTCCATCCCGTTGTCCGCCCGGTAGGCCGCGAACAGGTCGAACGCGGTGCCCCCGGCCACCAGCCGGGTCGCGGGCAGCCCCCCGGACCCGCCGGGTGCGATCCAGGCGTCCAGCCGGTGCATCAGCCCGGTGAGGGACTCCTCGCGGGCCCGGGCGCCCACGAAGCCGAACTGCGTCGGGCGGTAGGGCTTCGCGCTCGCGGGCTGTACGGAGTACACGCCGAGCGCGGAGTCGTCCTCCTCGAACAGGATCAGGTCGTGGGTGGCGGTGGGCATGCCGTAATTCGCGTAGAAGCCGCCGGCGAGCACCGACCGGGTGTGGGCGATCCCGCCCCACTTCGGCGCGATGCCGAGCATGGTGCCGTCGGCGGGGATCACCCGGTACGCCACCTCGGGGCAGGTGATCCTGAGGATGGGCCGGGACCAGAGGTTCCGGACGGCGGTGGGGCGCAGTTCGAGACGGCCCGCACGGAGCCGTACCGTCAGTTCGGCGGCGAAGAACCCGGGCACGGTGAGGCCGACCCTGGCCTCGTCGGCGGCGACCCGGGTGACGTCGACCGTGGCCTCGTCGGAGAAGACGCCGGTGCCGTTGTCGTAGTACACGGAGAGTGGCAGTACGCCGGGGGACTGGACCCGGCCGCCGGACGTCCAGTCGAGCAGCCGGCCGCGATCGTCGATGAGGACCCGGTCCGCGCCGCTGGTCAGTTCCAGCGCGCCGGCCCGGCTCCAGCCGGCCACCGGCCCGCCGTCTCCGACCACCTCCACGGAGTCCACGTCCAGCACGAGCGGATCGGCCGACTGCTTGTCGTCGGGGAAGAACACCAGCACCAGCCGGCGCAGCGGGTGGGTGAGCCGGCCGTCGCCCTTTCCGCTCCATGTCATCCGGGCCAGCCGCTGCGGCTCGAACGTGACCCGGGTCCGCCCGTCGAATCCGGCCGGGTCGACCCTGCTGGCGAGCGTCCCCCACTCCTCGCTGTCCCCGTCGAAGAGCTTCAGCCAGAGGTTGCCCTTCTTCGGCGTGACGCCGGTGAGCCACACCGACACCCGGGCGAGGCCGGGCACGTACGGGCTCGGGAAGGCCACCGAGAACTCGCTGTACGTCCCGGTCATGGTGACCCGCGCCTGTCCGGCGGTGCCGGTGGCCGCGAGGGTGGTGTTGTGCAGTGTGGTCGGCGGCAGATCGTGCGGTGTGCCGTCGATGACGAGGCGCACGGTCTCGGCGGCGGCGGTGGCGTCGTCACCGGGGGAGGGCGCGGCGACGGCGGGTGCCGCCGCGGACAGGGCGACGGCCGGCGCGGACACGGCGGCGGTTCCGGCAAGGAAGGTGCGGCGCTTCATGAGTACGCTCCGGCGTCGGTTCGATGGGGGCGGGCGAGTGCACCGTACGGGCTCGGCCATAACGCGTCAACGGTGTTGCCGCACAAGCTTGTTGGGCGATGAGTTGATGCGTTAAGAGTGGTGTGGGGGTGGCGCTCCCGGTGCCGGCCGCCTGCCTGCCTCACCCACCTGGGGAAACGCCTCGGGGGTGGGTGTGCCGCCCTGCCCCGGAGGTGTTCCTGATCCGGCAGTGCTTGATGCGTGAATGGCTCGCCGGATGAAGAGGCAAGACGCATTAAGTGCGCGGGTTGCCGAACCGGCAACAAAACTTGCCATGGGGTCGGTGCGCAGTGAGGCTGGCTCCATGAGTCAGCGAACCGACCACGGTCATCACCGGCAGACCTCCCACGGCCACCACCACGGCGCTCCCCAGGGGCATCACCACGACGACGGCGACCTCGACTGGGACGTCATGGGGCCGATGCTGGAGCAGGAGGCCGAAGTCAGCCGGCCGCAGTACGAGGAAGCCGCCCGCTGGATCGCCGGGCTCCCCACGGCACCGAAGGTGCGCAGGGTCCTCGACATCGGCAGCGGACCGGGGGTGATCTCCTGCCTGCTCGCCGAGGTGTTCCCCGAGGCGGAGGTCGTCGCCGTCGACGGCACCCCGGCCCTGCTGGAGCGCACCCGCGCCCGCGCCGAAAAGCTCGGCCTCGGCGACCGGGTCCGCACCCGGCACGCCGACATCCCCGACGGCCTCGAAGGGCTGGGGGAGGCGGACCTCATCTGGGCGGGCAACGCCCTGCACCACATGGGCGACCAGCGTGCCGTCCTCGCCGGGTTCGCCGCACTGCTGCGCCCCGGCGGAACGGTGGCCCTGGCCGAGGGCGGTCTGCAGCCGCGCCGTCTCCCGCGCGACATCGGCATGGGGCGGCCCGGTCTGGAGGCCAGGCTCGAAGCGATCAACGCGGAACGGTTCGAGAACATGCGGGCCGCGCTGCCCGGCGCCAAGCGGGAGACGGAGGACTGGAGCGCCCTGTTCACCGCGGTGGGGCTGGAGCCGCAGGGCACCAGCAGCTTCCTGCTCGACCTTCCGGCTCCGCTCCCCGACCAGGCCCGTGACCATGTCGTCGCCGAGCTCAGCCGCCGCCGTGAGATGTTCACCGACGACCTCTCGGCCGAGGACGTCGCCGTACTCGACCGGCTGCTCGACCCCGAGGACCCGGCCGGACTGCGCCGGCGTCCGGATCTCTTCCTGCTGTCGGTGCGCACCGTGCACCTGGGCCGCCGGGACTGAGCCCGCCCCGGCGGCCCATCGACGGATCGGAGTGGTACCTGGTGTCCGAACAGGACATCCCGTCCACTGGCACGGGGTGTGCGGCATGCCCAGGATGGGGCTTCGCGAGCGCGGTCATCAGTGGCCCGGCGCACGAGAGGCCGCACCGAGAGGGAGCCGAATGCAGCACACCCCAGCCACCCCGTCCGCCCGGCAGAGCGCGTCGACTTCCCCGCCGCGGCGGGGAATTGCCGACGGGCGTCCGGGAGAGAGCCCCGTTCCCGGCCCTCTTTCGGGTGTCGTGGTCGCCGACTTCGGACGGGTACTGGCCGCGCCGTACGCCACGATGCTCCTGGCGGACCTGGGCGCCGACGTCATCAAGGTGGAGCGGCCCGGCGCGGGTGACGACACCCGGGCCTGGGGGCCGCCGCACGCCCATGGGGAGTCGACGTACTTCCTGTCCGTGAACCGCAACAAGCGGTCCTTCGCCGTGGATCTCGGCACACCGGAAGGGCGCCGCGACGCCCATGAACTGGTGCGCCGGGCCGATGTGCTCTTCGAGAACTTCCGCCCCGGCACGATGGACCGGCACGGACTCTCCTACGCGCAGGCCGAGGCGCTCAACCCCGGCATCGTCTACTGCTCGGTGACCGGATTCGGATCCGGCGAGGGCGCCGCGCTGCCCGGCTACGACTTGCTGCTGCAAGCGGTCGGCGGGCTGATGAGTGTCACCGGGCCCGCACCGGGGCAGCCGGTCAAGACGGGTGTGGCGCTCGTCGACGTGCTCACCGGACTGCACGCGGCCGTGGGCGTCATGGCGGCGCTGCGCCACCGCGAAGCGACCGGTGAGGGCCAGCACGTCGAGGTCGATCTGCTGTCCTCGCTGCTGTCGAGCATGGTGAACCAGGCGGGTGGCTACACCCTGGCCGGTCGGGTGCCGGGCATCCTCGGCAACCGTCACCCCTCCATCGCCCCGTACGAGGTCTACCGGGCGGCGGACCGGCCGCTGGTCGTCGCCGTCGGCAACGACCGGCAGTTCCGCGCCCTGTGCCGGGGCCTGGGCGCCGAGGAACTGGCCGTCGACCCCCGGTTCGTTTCGAACACGGACCGGGTCGCGCACGTCGACGCGCTGGCCGAGGAGATCTCCACGCGGCTCGCCCCGCGCACCGCGGCCGAGTGGTTCGACCTGCTCACCCCGCTCGGGGTGCCCTGCGGCCCGGTCAACGACCTCGCGGGCGCCTTCGATCTCGCCGAGCGCCTGGGCCTGTCCCCGCGGGTCACGCCGGCCGACGCGGGCCCCGGCGACCCCATGCGCCTGGTGGCCAACCCCATCGGGCTGTCCCGTACCCCGCCGCGGTACGAGCGGCGGCCGCCGCGCCTCGGTGAGCACACCGAGGATCTCAGGCGCTGGCTGAACGGCTGACCGCTAGTCATGGCACCGTTCGCCGCCCGACCCGGGACCGTGTCGAGGGCGGACATGCTGCCAGCCGAGTGAGTGGGCGTCAGAAGCCCCCTGGGCGGCCTAATGCCAAGTCAATTCGCCAGTGAACAGAGGCAATTGACCCCCCGTGTGATGGTGTGTAAATAGCATTTAGTGTATTTCGGTTAGCTCGATCGGAGCTCTCGTGTCGGACTTTTATGTGTCTGATATGACACATATTCGGATTGTCTGTAATTTCATCCACAGGTCGACCGCACGGTCGGTCTCTCTCAGACAGGAGAAGCGAAATGATTACGCGTTCCACCATCGTTACGGCTGCCGTCGCGGCTGCCGCGGCCCTGGCGGCCACCGGCATCACCTACGCCTCGGCTGCCACCTCCGAGCCGGCCAGCGCGGCGGCCCCGGCCATCCAGCAGGCCGCTCCTGCTTCGGCTCTCGGTGGCGGCGACGTCGGCAAGGGCAATGAGGGCGGCAAGGGAGGCGGCAATGAGCGAGGTGGCCACGACGAGGGCGGCCGTGGCCACTACGAGGGTCGCGTCCACATCAACGAGCGGACGTACACGGATGACGCGGGCGGCTGTGTGACCGTGGTCAGCGGCCTCGGCTCCAGGACCCTCAACATCCGTAACGACAGCCGCCGGACCATCGAGGTCTTCCGCGGGGTCACCTGTGACAACGGCGCCCCCATCGCGACCGTCGGGCCGCACAGCACCAGCAACGGGGTGCGTCCGGGCCACGTCCGTGGTGGTGTGCACGTCGAGAACGGCGTGGTCGGCAGCTTCCGTGTCATCGAGCGCCACTTCGACGACGAGGGTGGCCGGAACTGGTGACCAGTCAGTCGGGTGACATAGAACCCCGGCCCGCCGTAATCGGGCCGGGGCTCCACTGAGGCTATCCGACCGGGGGCGAAACCCGGTCGGACAGCCGCACCTGAATGACGAATCACAGGTTCAACACCTGCCAGGCCATGCTAAGGCCGGGCGGTGAGCTATTGCCAGCCGACCGGAACGGCTGTGCCGCACGCGGCTACCGGGTTCGGTTCCGGTTCCATTCCGGCTCGGGGATTCGGCTTCCGGATTCGTTCTCGGTACGCGGCGCTCGGCGGGGCCCGGCGACCGGGCGGCGGAACGTGGCGTCGGCGCGGCAGACGCCGCCCATGTCCCGGCTGCCAGGAGGCCGGTGGGCCGTCTTGGCCCAGGCGGGTGACGGCCCGGGCGGGACGGCCCCGAAGGGGCGCCCCGAATGCCGGTCCGCAGCATCCGCACATCCGCACGCATTCCCCGTGCGGGCCTGTCCCCGGCCTATGCCCGGGTGGTGTCCGGCACCGGTTCCAGCCGCCACCACTGGCCGGGGGAGTCGGTGTCCTCCCACTGCTGGACACGGGCGCCGTCCGCCGTGCTGCCGTCGGCGACCTCAAGGACAAGTCCGCTGATGAAGCTGACCAGGGTCACCACTCCCGGCGTCTCCAGGTGCCGCTCTATCAGCCACTCCTGGGCGCCGAAGTTGTTGGCCCGCCACTGCTGGATCACGGCGCCGTTCTCGGTCGAGGCGTTGGCGACGTCCAGGCGCTTCCCGCTGTGGACATTGACCAGGTAGTGGAGCGCCGCACCCTCGTGCACGGGCGAGAGCTGCCAGTGCTGGGCGGCCGATCCGGTCTCCGGGCCCTGCTGCACCGGGGCGCCGCCGCCCTTGGCGGAGCCGTACACCTCCAGCAGCAGTCCGCTGGCCACATTGCGCAGCTGATAGCAGCCCGCGGCGACGACGGGTGCGGTGTCCCCGCTCATGGTCCGGTCCCTTCAGCCCCAGGGCTGTCCAGCGGCGGTCCGCCGCCCGGCTCGAACAGCCGGGCGGCGGACCGTCTCGTCGTGACTCAGGCGCCGACGTTGAAATCGGCCGGGTCCGGGCCGAGGCGCTTGCCCTCGTCCAGCGCGGCGAGCGCGGCCAGGTCGTCGGTGTCCAGCTCGAAGCCGAACACATCGAGGTTCTCCGCGATCCGGGACGGTGTCACGGACTTCGGGATCACCACATTGCCGAGCTGGAGGTGCCAGCGGAGCACCACCTGGGCGGCCGTGCGTTCGTGCTTGCGGGCGATCGCGACGACCGTCGGGACCTCCAGGAGGCCCTTGCCCTGGCCCAGCGGCGACCACGCCTCGGTCGCGATGGCGTGCTTGGCGTGGAAGGCGCGCGACTCGGCCTGCTGGAGCTGCGGGTGGAGCTCGATCTGGTTGACCGCCGGGACCACGGAGGTCTCCCCGAGCAGCCGCTCCAGGTGTTCGGGGAGGAAGTTCGACACACCGATGGCCTTCGCGCGGCCGTCGGCGTGGATCTTCTCGAACGCCCTGTACGTGTCGACGTACGCGCCCTTGGCCGGCACCGGCCAGTGGATCAGGTACAGGTCCACGTAGTCCAGGCCCAGCTTGTCGAGCGAGGCGTCGAAGGCGCGCAGCGTCGAGTCGTAGCCCTGCTCGCTGTTCCACAGCTTCGTGGTGACGAACAGCTCTTCGCGCGGGACGCCGGAGGCCGCGATCGCCCGGCCGGTGCCCTGCTCGTTCTCGTATATCGCGGCGGTGTCGATGCTCCGGTACCCGGACTCGACGGCCGTGGCGACCGCCTTCGCGGCCTCGTCGTCCGGCACCTGCCAGACGCCGAAACCGAGCTGCGGCATCTCGACGCCATTGTTGAGAGTGATGGAGGGGACCTGGCTCACGAGCGGTCGATCCTTACGTCGTCGGTTGGTACTCCCATGGTGAACGATCACCGGCCGCCGGACATTCCCCTGCCGCCCGATGTTCCGGGAGCTCGCGCCGTCGCCCCCGGACGTGCCGTCATTGCTCCGGCCTCTTCCGTCCGGGCCATTGACCGAGACACGTCAGCACGCAACGCTTGAGCACGTCACTGAACAACGGACACCCTTGTGAACGCGCACGGGCAGGAACTGCGCAGCAACGGCACGGCGGCGGCGCGAAAACGGTGCGAGGACTCCCGTGGCGCGGCGCGACGACTCCCGATATCCCGAACGAACGACTCCGAGCGAGGTCGAAGTGACGAACCCTTCCAGGCGAGCACTGCTCGGTGCGGCCGTCGGCGGCGCCGTCGCCGCAACCGCCGGGCTCCCCGCCACCGCCCACGCGGCGAGCTGGAAACTGCGCTGGTCGCCCTCGGCGAGCGGCGACGGGCTCGGCGCCTTCGAGACCGTCGAGGACGACCGGGCCGGCTCCCATCCGGCGGGCCGGCCGCACATCTTCGTGGAGAGCGACAACTTCCGGTTCAACATGCACACCGTCGACCGGGACACCGCGACGGACCGTCAGCGCCAGGAGGTGACCGGGCTGCGCACCGGCAGCGGCTCGTACCTCAAGTGGCTGCCCGGGGAGACCTGGCGGGTCACGTACCGCATGTACATCCCCGACTCGCTGAGGGCGACCACCAGCTTCACCCACATCATGCAGATGAAGCAGCCGGGCAACGGCACCTCGCCGATCGTCGTCCAGTCCCTGCGCCGGGTGAGCGGTGTGCAGACCATCGAACTCAAGCTGCCCGTCGCCGACATCCTCGTCGGCCGCACCGACCTCGAACCGCTGCAGAACAAGTGGATCGACGTCGACTTCCGGATCACGATCGGTGACGGGACGTCCGGCTCGGTCCGCTGGATCCTGAAGGACGGGACGAGCACCGTCGTCGACAGGTCGAAGTCCGGTGTCGACACGCTCCTCGCCGACCGGGTCCGGCCCAAGTGGGGCATCTACCGGTCGCTCGGCGACACTTCGGGGTCGCTGCGGGACACCCATCTCCTGCTCACCGGCATGCGTGGCCACCAACTGGTCTGACCGGCCCGAACCGTCCGGCAGGAGGTGACACGAACCGGCGCGCCCGGGGCGGCGGGGTGAGTCCCCGCCGCCCCGCAGGGCTGCCCGCACGCCGGCCAACCCGACTGCCCCGTACGAGATTTGGGCCCACGCGGGGCATTGACAGAAGGCTCCGCAGGGAATCCTATGCAGTGTCGGTTAGGAACCTTTCCTAACACCGCAACCGGAAGGGATCATCCGTGCACCCTGCCGCACCCCCACGCCGCTCGGTGGCCGTCGTCGCGGGCCTCAGCTGTCTGTTCCTGCCCCTGCTGGGCCACCTCCCGAAGGCCTCCGCCACCGAGAACGCGTCCGGGGCCCGCACCGACTCCACCGCCACCACGGCGGACGGCCGCCCCGGCCCCCCGGCCTCCGTCATCAGGGCCGCGGGCCCCGGCGCCATGGCCGCGGCACCGTACGAGTACCTCGGCTGGGGAAGCCCGCAGAAGCCGACCGACGTGATGGCGGCGACCGGCGTGAAGTGGTTCACGCTCGCGTTCGTCCTCTCGGACGGCACCTGCAACCCGAAGTGGGACGGGGACCGGCCGCTGACCGGCGGATCGGACCAGAAGGCCATCGACTCCATCCGGGCGGCCGGAGGCGACGTCGTCGTCTCGGTGGGCGGCTGGAGCGGCGACAAGCTCGGCGAGAAGTGCACCAGTGCCACCGCGCTGGCCGGGGCGTACCAGAAGGTGATCGACGCCTACCGACTCAAGGCGCTGGACATCGACATCGAGGACACCGAGTTCTCCAGGGCCACCGTGCGGCAACGGGTGGTCGACGCCCTGAAGATCGTCAAGAACGCCAATCCGGGCATCGTGACGTACGTGACCATGGGGACCACCCCGACCGGCCCCGACGCCACCGGCAAGGACCTCGTCAAGCGGGGCGCCGCCGCGGGTCTCGACAACGACGGCTGGGTCGTCATGCCCTTCGACTTCGGCGGGCACAGCGGCACGATGGGCGCCGCCACGGTCGGCGCCCTCGACGGACTGAAGACCGCCGTGAAGAGCGCCTACGGCTACGACGACGACGCCGCCCACCGGCACATCGGGGTCTCCTCGATGAACGGGAGGACGGACGAGCCGGGCGAGACCGTCACCACCACCGACTTCCGGACGATCCTCGGCTACGCGCAGCAGCACCACATCGCGCGCTTCGCCTTCTGGTCCGTCAACCGGGACCGCGCCTGCGGCTCCGGCAGCGACGGGGACGCCTGCAGCGGGGTGTCCCAGTCCCCGTACGACTTCACCAAGATCGTAGTCCAGTACAAGGGCTGAGGAGATCCCATGCGTACCACCCGGAGCAGACTGCCCCTCGGCGGAGCGGCACTCGCCGCCACCGCGCTGCTGCTGCCCCTGCTCGGCGCGCCGTCGGCCGCCGCGGCGGCGGAAACCCGCTACGAGGCGGAGAACGCCGCACTCGCCCAGGCGGCCGTGGCGACGAACCACACCGGCTACTCGGGTACCGGCTTCGTCGACTACACCAACGTGGCCGGGTCCTTTGTGGAGTTCACGGTGGACACCGCGGCCGGCAGCGACTCGCTGGCCGTCCGCTACGCCAACGGCACCACCACCGACCGGCCGCTGGACATCAGTGTGAACGGAACGGTCGTCGCCTCCGGCGTCTCCTTCCCCGGGACCGGATCCTGGGACACCTGGAAGACGAAGACCATCGGCGCGAAGCTCGCCGCTGGGACCAACACCGTCCGGGCCACCGCCACCACGGCGAACGGCGGCCCCAACCTCGACCGCCTCGACACCGCGGCCCCGGCGGCCGATGGCCCCGCGGTGCCCTTCGGTAGCCATCGACTTCCCTACGCCACCGGGATGCTGAAGCCCTCGGGAACCCAGTCGGCAGTCGACCAGGCCGTGATCAAGACGTACAACGCCTGGAAGTCCGCGTTCGTCAGGAAGAACTGCGGCAATGGCTGGTACGAGGTGATCTCGCCGGACGCCGACCACCCCTACGTCGCCGAGGCCCAGGGCTACGGGATGGTCGTCACCGCGACCATGGCGGGGGCCGACCCCGACGCGAAGACCGTCTTCGACGGCATGGTCAAGTACATGCTCGCGCATCCCTCGGTGAACAACTCCAACCTGCTCGCCGCCGAACAGGACGCCTCCTGCAAGAGCGTCGACGGCTCCGACTCGGCGACCGACGGGGACCTCGACGTCGCCTTCGGGCTGCTCCTCGCCGACAAGCAGTGGGGCTCCACCGGCACGTACGACTACAAGGACCTCGCGGTCAAGCACATCAACGCCATCAAGAAGAGCGAGGTCAACCCGACCACGCACCTGATGCTGTTCGGCGACTGGTCGGACTCCGGCGAATCCCACTACTGGATGACCCGCTCCTCGGACTGGATGATCGACCACTTCCGCGCCTTCAGGGCCGCCACCGGTGACAGCACCTGGGACACCGTGCGCACCGCGCACCAGAACCTGATCACCTCCCAGCAGTCCAAGTACGCCTCCGCGACAGGTCTGCTGGCGGACTTCGTCGTCAACACCAACGGCACCGCCAAGCCCGCCCCGGGCGAAGTGCTGGAGAGCCCCAACGACGGCGACTACTCCTGGAACGCCTGCCGCGACCCGTGGCGCATCGGCGCCGACGCCGTCACCAGCGGGGACAGCGCCTCGCTCGCCTCGGCCCGCAAGCTCAACACCTGGATCAAGAGCAGGACCGGCGGGGACCCGGACAAGATCGCCAGCGGCTACCACCTGAACGGCTCGGTGTTCGACAGCGGCAACGACATGGCGTTCACCGCCCCGTTCGTCGTGACCGCGCTGACCGACCCGGGCTCCCAGGCGTGGCTCGACGCGCTCTGGAACAAGCTCGCCACCACGTCGATCGACCCGGATCTCTACTACGGCGGGAGCGTCCAGCTCCAGTCGATGATCGTCGCATCCGGCAACTACTGGGTTCCCTGACGGAGGTTCAGATGCAGGCCAGAACACTCACCACGGTACGAGGAAGGGTGGCGGCCCTCACGGCCGTGCTGCTCTGTACCGCACTGGTGCAGGCGGTCCCGCAGCCGGCCTCCGCAGCCGCCACCCGGTACGAGGCGGAGTCCGCGACGATAGTGGAGGGCGCCGCCGAGTCCAACCACTCCGGCTACTCGGGCACCGGATTCGTCAACGGTGACAACGTCGTTGGCAGCTACGTGGAGTTCACCGTCGATGCGGCTGCCGCCGGCACCGGGAAGATCGCCATCCGGTACTCCAACGGCACGGCCGACGCCCGGCCCGCCGACGTCGCCGTGGGCGGCACGGTCGTCTCGGCCGCCCGCGCCTTCAACGCCACCACCGACTGGAACACCTGGGCCACCTCCACCCTGACCACCCCGGTCAAGGCGGGCAGCAACAAGATCCGGCTCACGTCCACGACGGCCAACGGGCTGCCCAACCTCGACTACCTCGACGTCACCGTCACCGCCCCGTCGGACACCCAGGCACCCACCGCACCCACGGCGCCCGGCTGCTCGGACATCACCGAGAACAGCCTCACACTCAGCTGGGGCGCCGCCACCGACGACGTGGGCGTCGTCGCGTACGACATCTACGAACACGGCAACAAGTTCGGCGAGGCACCGGGCACCGTCACCACGAAGAACCTGACCGGGCTCACCCCCGGTACCACGTACAACCTCACCCTGTTCGCGCGTGACGCGGCCGGCAACGTGTCATCGGTCAGCCCCATCGTGGACTGCACCACCCTGCGCAGCTCCGACACCACCGCACCCACGGCACCCGGCACCCTGTCCACCTCGGGCCTCACCGCGAACAGCGTCGCCCTGAGCTGGGGGGCGTCGACGGACGACAAGGCCGTGACCGCCTACGAGGTGCGCAGCGGCAGCACCGTCTACAAGACCGTGACCGGCACCCCGCCCGCCACCACGACCACACTCACCGGGCTCGCCTGCGCCAGCCCGTACACCCTGGACGTCGTCGCCGAGGACGCGGCGGGCAACGCCTCGCCGCCCAGCAACGCGGTCACCTTCACCACCCCGGACTGCGCCACCGACGGCGGAGTGCCCTCCGGCATCGCCACCGTCTCCAGCGGCTGGTCCATCCCCTGGGGCACCTACTGGATGCCCGACGGCAAGACCGCGCTGGTGACCGAACGGGACAGCTTCAAGGTCCTCAGGGCCACCCCCGACGGCACCCGCACCCAGGTCGGCACGGTACCCGACGCCGTCACGACCGACGGCGAGGGCGGCCTGCTCGGCGTCGCCGTCGACCCGAAGTGGTCCAGCAACCACTACGTGTACTTCATGCACACCGCGTCCGAGGGCAACCGGATCGCCCGGATGACCTACGACGGCAGCTCGCTCAGCGGGTACAAGGTCCTGCTCCAGGGAATCAAGAAGAGCCGCTACCACAACGGCGGGCGGCTCGCCTTCGGCCCCGACGGCCATCTGTACGCGTCGACCGGCGAGGCGCAGTCCCCCGACCTGGCCCAGGACAAGAACTCGCTGAACGGCAAGATCCTGCGGATGACGACGGACGGCAAGGCCGCCCCCGGCAACCCGTTCGGCAACTACGTCTACAGCTACGGACACCGCAACCCGCAGGGGCTCGCCTTCGACCGCAACGGCCGTCTGTGGGAGGCGGAGTTCGGTGACAGCAAGAAGGACGAGCTCAACCTCATCAAGCCGGGCAAGAACTACGGCTGGCCCGTCTGCGAGGGCAGCTGCACCACCACCGGCATGACCAACCCGAAGAAGACCTGGAACATCTCCGAGGCCTCGCCCAGCGGGATCGCCATCGTCCGCAATGTCATCTACATGGCCGCCCTGAAGGGCGAACGGCTGTGGCGGGTGCCGATCACCGGTGACACCGAGAACCTGGGCACACCGAGCGCGTACTACGTCGGTGCGTACGGCAGGCTGCGCACCGTCACCAAGGTGCCCGGCCAGGACCAGCTCTGGCTCTCCACCACCAACTGCGACAACAAGGGCAACGAACCCGACGGCTCGGACAAGCTGTTCCGGGTCTCGATCGGCTAGCGGCAGGCGCCGTACGCGCTGTACCGCCGGGGCCTGTCGGGGCTCAGCGGTACAGCGCGTCGACCTCCGCCGCGTACGCCGTCTCGATCGCCCTGCGCTTCAGCTTCAGCGACGGGGTGAGCAGACCGTGCTCCTCGCTGAAGGGATGCGCCAGGATCCGGAACGTACGGATCGACTCGGCCTGCGAGACCGCCGTGTTGGCGGCCACCACGGCCCGCCGGACCTCCATCTCCAGGTCCGGATCGCGCACCAGCTCCTCCGGCTTCAGCGGCGCCCGCCCCTGCATCGCGAGCCAGTGGTCCACCGACTCCTGGTCGACCGTGACCAGAGCCGCGATGTACGGCCGGTCGTTGCCGACCACGAGACACTGCGCGACCAGCGGATGCGCCCGCACCCGCTCCTCCAGACCGGTCGGCGACACGCTCTTGCCGCCCGACGTCACCAGGATCTCCTTCTTCCGCCCGGTGATCGTCAGATAGCCGTCCTCGTCGAGCGAACCGAGATCCCCGGTGGCCAGCCACCCCTCGCGCAGCACCGCGTCGGTGGCCTTCGGATCGCCGAGATAGCCCCCGAACACATTGCCGCCGTGCACCCACACCTCGCCGTCCTCGGCGATGTGCACGGTCGTCCCCGGGATCGGCAGCCCGACCGTGCCGTACCTGGTGCGCTCCGGCGGGTTGGCCGTGGCCGCCGCGGTCGACTCGGTCAGCCCGTAGCCCTCGTACACCGTGACACCGGCGCCCCCGAAGAACAGTCCGAGCTGCCGCTCCATCCCCGAACCGCCGGACATGGCGTGCCGGATCCGGCCGCCCATCGCGTCGCGCACCTTCTTGTACACGACCTTGTCGAAGAACTGGTGCTGCATCCGCAGCCCGGCGGACGGCCCCGGACCGGTCCCGAACGCCCGCGCCTCCAGCGCCTCCGCGTACTTCACCGCGATGTCCACGGCCTTGTCGAACGGCCCGATGCGGCCCTCCGCCTCGGCCCTGCGGCGGGCGGCGTCGAAGACCTTCTCGAAGATGTACGGAACCGCCAGGATGAACGTCGGCCGGAACGACACCAGGTCCGGCATCAGCGCCCTGGCCGACAGCTCCGGCTGGTGGCCGAGCTTCACCCGGCCCCGGATCGCCGCGATCTCGACCATCCGGCCGAAGACATGGGCCAGCGGAAGGAAGAGCAGGGTCGCCGCCTCGTCACCCGGCTTGGAGCGGAAGACCGACCGCCAGCGGGCGACCATGGTGTCCGTCTCGAACATGAAATTGGCGTGCGTGAGCACACAGCCCTTGGGCCGGCCCGTCGTCCCCGAGGTGTAGATGACCGTCGCCACCGACTCGGGCGTCACCGCGCGGCGGTGCCGGTGCACCACCTCGTCCTCGACATCGCCACCCGCGTCGACCAGCTCGGACACCGCGCCGGCGTCCAGCTGCCAGAGCCGCTTGACACCGGGCAGCCGGTCGATCACCGAGGCGATCGTCATGGCGTGGTCCTCGTGCTCGACCATCACTGCCGACACCTCGGCGTCGTGCAGCATCCACAGCACCTGCTCGGCCGAGGACGTCGGATAGACCGGTACGGACTGGGCGCCCACCGCCCACAGCGCGAGGTCGAAGAGCGTCCACTCGTAGCGCGTGCGCGACATCAGGGCCACCCGGTCGCCGAATCTGACCCCGTGCGCGATCAGCCCCTTGGCCAGCGCCAGCACCTCGTCGCGGAACTCCGCAGCAGTGACATCCCGCCATTGTCCGCTCGCGTCTTTCCGACCGAGCGCGACCCGGTCCGGGTCCTCCTCGGCATGGTCGAACACCACATCGGCCAGGCCGCCCACGAGGGGCGCGGCCGCCATGGGTGGGACGGTGAACTCGCGCAATGACCTGCTCCTTGAGGCGCTCCGCACAGCGCCGTGACGCTACCCCACCGGGCGGCGCGGCGGGAGGGCCCCGGGTCGGTGGGCAACCGGGCATATGCACAGGTCAGTCACCGAAATCCGGCCAGATGGGCAAGGCTCGGGCGTGGCCTGGACCGTAGAGTGAGCGGTCGGCGCCGGAATCTCCACCGAATCTGTACGCCGCTGCCACCCCCGTTCCGGACGCATGCGCGGTGTTCTGCCCCCGTCCGTCCTGGATCGGGTGGGTCGGTTCCCCGGCCTCCGCCGTTCAATCCTTCCCGTGCGCGCGGGCGGTCATGCGCCGTCCCGGCCGTTGACCGGACCCATCGGGCCGACGCCCCGGATCAGCCGGTCGCCGCCCGCCAGGATCGCCGCCGCCAGGGCGTCCGCCGCCTCGTGCGCACCGTCGGCACGACGGCCGTGCGACAGTACGAAGTCCACCCCGCCCAGCTCCGGCAGCCCCGCCCTGGACGGCACCGGCGCCAGGCCCGGGGGGATCAGCCCCCGGCTGTGGGCCATCACGCCCAGCCCCGCGTGGGCGGCCGCGACCAGCCCGCTCAGGCTGGTGCTCGTACAGGCGATCCGCCAGGACCGGCCGTGCTCCTCCAGGACCTCCAGGGCGCGGGCCCGGGTGATGCCCGGTGGCGGGAAGAGGACCAGCGGAACCGGGCCGTCCGGGTCGATCCGCAGCTGCGGGGCGCCGATCCAGGTCAGCGCGTCCTGCCAGACCAGCTCGCCGTGCGTGTCGCCGGCGCGCCGTTTGGCGAGAACCAGATCGAGCCGCCCGGCCGCGAGCCGCTGATGGAGTGTCCCGGAGAGCTCCACCGTCAGCTCCAGCTCGACCTCCGGGTGGTCGTGGCGGAACGACTCCAGGATCTCCGGCAGCCGGGTCTGCACGAAGTCCTCGGAGGCCCCGAACCGCAGCCGCCCGCGCAGCCGGGTGCCGGTGAAGAAGGCCGCGGCCCGCTCATGGGCCGCGAGTATCGTCCGGGCGAAGCCGAGCATCGCCTCGCCGTCCACGGTGAGATCGACCCGGTGGGTGTCCCGGGTGAACAACTGCCGCCCCGTCGCGTCCTCCAGGCGCCGCACGTGCTGGCTCACCGTGGACTGCCGTACCCCCAGCCGGCGGGCGGCCCGGGTGAAGCTCAGCGTCTGGGCGACGGCGAGGAAGGTACGGAGCTGCGCGGGTTCGTACATGAGCCCCAGGCTATCGCGCAACGTGATGACAGTGAGAGCGGTGTGCGGGATTCCCGATCGCCTGGATCGGGAGCAGCATGGGGGACGGCACGACCAGAACCAAGAGAACCCGTGGAGCACATGAGCCGCCGCACCCTGAGGCCGCCGTCCTGGCTGCCGCTCGACCCGTACATCCTGGCGCTGATCGGCACCGTGGTGCTCGCGGCGATACTGCCCGCGTCGGGGAGCGCCGCGAAGGCGGCGGGCGGTGCCTCGACCGGAGCCGTCGCCTTCCTCTTCTTCCTCTACGGAGCCCGGCTCTCCACCGCCGAGGCACTGGACGGACTCAGGCACTGGCGGCTCCACCTCACCGTGCTGATCTGTACCTTCGTGGCCTTCCCGCTGCTCGGGCTGGCCGGCCGGGGACTGGTGCCGTACGTCCTGACGCCGCAGCTGTACAGCGGCTTCCTCTTCCTCTGTCTCGTCCCGTCGACCATCCAGTCGTCGATCGCCTTCACCTCCATCGCCCGCGGCAACGTGCCCGCGGCGATCTGCGCGGGCTCCTTCTCCTCGATCGCCGGGATCTTCCTCACCCCGCTGCTCGCGGCCGCCCTGCTCGGCAACGACGGCGGCGGGTTCTCGGCGGACGCGCTGCTGCGGATTGGGGTCCAGCTGCTGCTGCCGTTCGTCGCCGGGCAGCTGCTGCGCCGCTGGATCGGGGGCTTCATCACCCGCCACAAGAAGGTCCTCGGCCACGTCGACCGCGGCTCGATCCTGCTCGTCGTCTACACGGCCTTCAGCGAGGGCATGGTCGCGGGCATCTGGCACCAGGTCACCCCGGCCCGCCTCGGGGCGCTGCTCGGCGCCGAGGTGCTGCTGCTCGCGCTGATGCTCGCGCTCACCTGGTACGGGGCGAAGCGGCTCGGTTTCGACCGGGAGGACCGGATCGCGATCCAGTTCGCCGGTTCGAAGAAGAGTCTGGCCTCGGGGCTGCCGATGGCGAGCGTGCTGTTCGGGGCGCAGGCGTCCCTGGCCGTGCTGCCGCTGATGCTCTTCCACCAGATGCAGCTGATGGTGTGCGCGGTGATCGCGAAACGCCGCTCGCGCGACGCTCGGGAGGAGCAGCCGGTGAACGGGCAGGTGTCGCCCCGGCCCGCCGTCGCGAGCTGAGGACGGGGCGGGCCGGCCGCCTCACTCCCGGGCGGCCGCCGCGTCCAGGGCGATGCGGTGCTCGCCCGCGTACACGTTCATCGACGGGCCCCGCAGGAAGCCGACCAGGGTCAGTCCGGTCTCGGCCGCCAGATCGACGGCGAGCGACGACGGCGCCGAGACCGCCGCGAGCACGGGGATGCCGGCCATCACCGCCTTCTGGGCCAGCTCGAACGAGGCCCGCCCCGACACCAGCAGAATCGCCCGGGACAGCGGCAGCCGGTGGTCGGTCAGGGCCCGGCCGACCAGTTTGTCGACCGCGTTGTGCCGGCCGACGTCCTCCCGGACGTCGAGCAGTTCGCCCGCCTCGGAGAACAGCGCCGCCGCGTGCAGCCCGCCGGTCCGGTCGAAGACCCGCTGCGCGGCGCGCAGCCGGTCGGGAAGGGCGGAGAGGAGGGCGGGCCCGACCCGCAGCGGGGGAGTGTCGGCGACCGGGTGCCGGGTGGTGGTGCGCACCGCGTCCAGGCTCGCCTTGCCGCACAGCCCGCAGGACGAGGTGGTGTACACATTGCGTTCGAGCGTGATGTCGGGGACCGCGACTCCGGGGGCGAGCTTCACGTCCACCACGTTGTACGTGTTCACGCCGTCCGCCGTCGCGCCGGCGCAGTAGACGATCGACTGCACCTCGGAGCCGTCACCGATGACGCCCTCGCTCACCAGGAACCCCGCCGCCAGCGCGAAGTCGTCTCCCGGGGTGCGCATCGTGATGGCGAGCGGTCTGCCGTTCAGCCGGATCTCCAGGGGCTCCTCGGCGACGAGGGTGTCGGGGCGGGTGGAGACGGCCCCGTCCCGGATGCGGATGGTGCGGCGACGCTCGGTGACCCGTCCCATGGCGGTTGAACCCGATTCTGTACGTGGTGGAGGCCGGAACGCGCGGGAAGCCGAACCGGCCCTGGTCCTGCACCTGGAGTGTGACATCGCGGCCGGCGCCGCGGCATGTGCGGGGGGAACCGCTGCATGCCCGCACCGTCATCGGACAGCATATTGTCTGCAATATGCCTTTCGAAGGGCCGGGGCTGTTGTCAAGCCTCCAACGGCCGGGCGCTATTCCTGTGGGAACACGTGCACGTGTACCGGGCGGTAGCGACCAAGACTGGATGGTTCCTGCCATCCGTAGCGAGGGGAACCCGTACATGACCGGCTCACGTGTCGTGGCGCTCGGCCACTATCAGCCCGCCAAGGTGCTAACCAACGACGATCTGGCGGCCCTGGTCGACACCAGCGACGAGTGGATCACCAGTCGCGTCGGCATCAAGACCCGTCACGTCGGTGGCCCGGACGAGCCGGTGGACGAGATGGCCGCGCACGCGGGCGCCAAGGCGCTGGCCGCGGCGGGGCTCCAGCCGGCCGAGGTCGATCTGGTCCTGGTCGCCACCTCCACCGCGATCGACCGCTCGCCGAGCATGTCGGCGCGCGTCGCCGCACGGCTCGGGATGGGCTCGCCCGCGGTGATGGACATCAACGTGGTCTGCTCCGGCTTCACCCACGCCCTCGCCACCGCCGACCACGCGATCCGGGCCGGGGCCGCCGAGCGCGTCCTGGTCATCGGTGCCGACAAGATGGCCGACATCGCCGACTGGACCGACCGGAGCACCTGCGTGCTGCTCGGTGACGGGGCCGGTGCGGCGGTCGTCGTCGCGGAGCCGGCCGGGGACGGCCGGCCCGGGATCGGTCCGGTGCTGTGGGGATCGGTGCCGGAGATGGGGAATGCGGTACGGATCGAGGGCACCCCGCCGAGGTTCGCCCAGGAGGGGCAGTCCGTCTACCGCTGGGCCACCACGCAGCTCCCGCCCATCGCCCGCAAGGTGTGCGAGAAGGCCGGCGTGGCGCCTGAGGACCTGGGCGCGGTGGTGCTGCACCAGGCCAACCTGAGGATCATCGAACCGGTCGCCAGGAAGATCGGCGCGGTCAACGCGGTCGTCGCCAGGGACGTGGTGGACTCCGGCAACACGTCCGCGGCCTCGATCCCGATGGCCCTGTCCAAGCTGGTGGAGCGCGGCGAGGTCCACAGCGATGCCCCGGTCCTGCTCTTCGGCTTCGGCGGGAACCTCTCGTACGCGGGTCAGGTGATCCGCTGCCCCTGAGGGGCGTACTGCTCGGTAGGCTGTGGACGACAAGCAGCGGGTGCTCGTCGGGCCGGAGGGGGACCGCCATGTTGTCCACAGGGCTGCCGCAGGGGGCCGTGCCGAAGCTGGAGCGGCCCGGTCCGCTGCGCGAACGCGTGTATGAGACCCTGCTCGAACTCATCACGACGCGAGTCCTCAGCCCGGGCCGGCACCTGGTCGAGAGCGAGCTGGCGGGCCATCTCGGGGTGTCCCGCCAGCCGGTGCGCGAGGCCCTGCAGCGGCTGAACACCGAGGGCTGGGTCGATCTCCGGCCCGCCCAGGGCGCGTTCGTGCACGAGCCCACAAAGGCGGAGGCGGACCAGCTGCTCTCGGTCCGCACCCTCCTGGAGGCCGAGGCCGCGCGCCTCGCCGCGGCCAACTCCTCCCCGGCTGGCACCGAGGCCCTGGAGGAGCTCTGCGCCAGGGGCGAGCAGGCCGTCGCCGACGACGACGTCGACCTCGCGGTCGCCGCCGACGCGGACTTCCACGCCAAGGTCATGGAACTGGCGGGCAACGTCGTCCTCGCCGAACTCGCGGGCCGGGTGGACCGCCGGGTCCGCTGGTACTGCACCCCGGCGGCGCGGCAGCGCGGCGCCGGGTCCTGGACCGAGCACCGCTCGCTCGTCGCGGCGATCTCCTCGCGCGACGAACAGCGGGCCGCGGAGATCATGCGCTCCCACACGGAACACACCCGCCGGACGTACCACCGGCGCGACGAGGTCTGAGGGCGGTCCCCTCGGGGGTGTGCGCCGGGCGGCAGGCACACTTGCCGGTGTGACGACACTGAGCAAAGGCGCCAACGTGCCGGTCCCGGCCTCCGCGGTCCGGGCCGTACTCGACTGGTCGGCGGGGCCCGGAGTCCCGGACGTGGATGCTTCGGCCCTGCTGCTGACCCGCGGCGGGCGGGTGCGCTCCGACGACGACTTCGTCTTCTACAACCAGCCGCTCCACGCCTCGGGCACCGTGAGCCACCTCGGCAAACAGCCCGGCAGCGAATCGCTGGACGTCCGGCTGGGCGCGCTGGGGCCGGACGTCGAACGCGTCGCGCTCTGCGCCTCCGCCGACGGCGGCACGTTCGGTCAGGTGCCGGGGCTGTGTCTGCGGCTGCTCGACGCGGCCTCCGGCGCCGAACTGGCGCGCTTCGACATCGCCGCCGGTACGGAGACGGCGCTGGTCGGCGGCGAGCTCTACCGCCGTGACGGCGGCTGGAAGTTCCGCGCGGTCGGCCAGGGATACGCGAGCGGACTGGCCGGGCTGGCGACCGACTTCGGAATCGGCGTCGACGAGGAACCGCCCGCGGCCGGGCCCGGCCCGCAGCCCGTGACGACTCCGGCCCCCGCTCCCGTCCCCGCGCCGTCGTTCCCCCCTCCTGTGCCGCCCGCGCCGCCTTCGTGGCCCGCACCGGAGCGCGCCGGGGGCGGCGGTCCGGGCCCCCGGCCCACCAAGGGCGAGGAGCGGCTGCCGGTGGACATGCGCAAACGCCTGTCGCTGCGCAAGCAACAGGTCCTGGTCAGCCTGGGCAAGCACGGCGTACCGGAGCTGCGTGCCCGCGTCGTCCTCGTACTCGACGCCTCGGGTTCGATGAGCACCCTCTACCGGCGCGGCACGGTCGCGGGCGTCGCCGAGCGGATGGTCGCCGTCGCGGCACAGCTCGACGACGACGGCGAGATGCAGGCCTGGACGTTCGCCACCAACCCCGCCCGGCTGCCCGACCTCGCCGTCGGCGACCTGCCCCAGTGGCTCGCCCTGCACGTACGCGTCGGCCAGATCTTCGGCTTCGGCCGCAGGAAGCCGCCCAAGGGGCTGGTCCCCGGCCAGATCGACATGCGCACGGTCGGGATCCAGAACGAGGAACAGAAGGTCATCGCCGAGGTGCGGGCCTTCGTACGGGCCCACCCGGCGCCCGATCCGACACTGGTGCTGTTCTTCTCGGACGGCGGTGTGCACCGCAACCGGGAGATCGAGCAGGAACTGCGGGCGGCCGCCGAGGAACCGGTGTTCTGGCAGTTCGTGGGGCTCGGCAGCTCCCAGTACGGCGTGCTGGAACGGTTCGACACCATGCCGGGCCGCCGGGTCGACAACGTCGGCTTCTTCGCGGTCGACGACATCGAGAGGGTCTCCGACCAGGAGCTGTACGACAGGGTCCTGTCGGAGTTCCCGTCCTGGGTGCGGGCCGCCCGGCAGGCCGGGATCCTGCGCTGAGCCGGCCGGTCGGCGGGGCCCGGCCCCGCCGACCGGCTTTGTCCTCGGTGTGGAGAAAGTTGTGGTGGATTCCTGCGCAACTTCTTCCCACTCCCGGCAACCGCTGCTACGTTCCACTCGAAAGCCCGACGTACAGGCCGATGTGGCGGGGAGGGGCGCGTGAGACGTATGACTGCACGACCCGCGAATGCGCATCAGGCGCGACTGCTGCGGCTGTTGCGCGACGGCGGGCCCAACTCCCGGGCACAGCTGGGGGATCAGGTGGATCTCTCCCGCTCCAAGCTCGCCGTCGAGGTCGACAGACTGCTGGAGACCGGACTCGTCGTCGCCGACGGACTCGCCGCATCCCGCGGCGGGCGCCGCTCGCACAACATCCGGCTCGCACCGCAACTGCGCTTCCTCGGCGTCGACATCGGTGCCACATCCATCGATGTGGCCGTCACCAACGCCGAGCTGGAGGTACTTGGCCACCTCAACCACCCGATGGACGTGCGTGAGGGGCCCGTCGCCATCTTCGAACAGGTGCTGGCCATGGCGGCCAAGCTCCGGACCTCGGGTCTCGCCGAGGGTTTCGACGGCGCGGGCATCGGCGTACCCGGTCCGGTGCGCTTCCCCGAGGGCGTACCGGTCGCACCGCCGATCATGCCCGGCTGGGACGGCTTCCCGGTCCGCGAGGCGCTCAGCCAGGAGCTGGGCTGCCCCGTCATGGTCGACAACGATGTGAACCTGATGGCGATGGGGGAGCAGCACGCGGGCGTCGCCCGCTCCGTGGGCGACTTCCTCTGCGTCAAGATAGGCACCGGCATAGGCTGCGGCATCGTCGTCGGCGGCGACGTCCACCGCGGTACGACGGGCAGCGCCGGGGACATCGGCCACATCCAGGTGGAACCCGAGGGGCGCGCCTGCGCCTGCGGCAACCGGGGCTGCCTGGAGGCCCACTTCAGTGGTGCCGCGCTCGCCCGCGACGCCGAGGACGCGGCCCGCACCGGGCGGTCGGCGGAGCTGGCCGGCCGGCTCGAAGCGGCCGGGAGACTCACCGCCGCCGATGTGGCGGCCGCCGCGGCCGCCGGTGATGCCACCTCGCTCGACCTGATCCGCGAAGGCGGCAACCGGGTCGGCCAGGTCATCGCGGGACTCGTCAGCTTCTTCAACCCCGGTCTGGTGGTGATCGGCGGCGGTGTGACCGGCCTCGGCCACACCCTCCTCGCCAGTGTCCGGACCCAGGTCTACCGGCAGTCGCTGCCGCTGGCCACCGGCAACCTCCCCATCGTGCTGGGCGAGTTGGGGCCCGCCGCCGGAGTCATCGGCGCCGCCCGGCTCATCAGCGACCACCTCTTCTCACCGGCCTGACCCCGGGCCGGCAGCACAGGGGCGCGCCCGCACCACCGGGGGCGCCGGGAACACCCGCACCACCGCACCTGGTACAGCCCTGCCCGCTCATCGGCCTTCCCCCAGCACTCGGCTGCGTTCGAGCAGGGGAGACCCCATTTGCCGAGGGGATTCGTCATGGCACCAGAACCACCCCTGCTCACCATGTCCGGCATCACCAAGTCGTTCCCCGGAGTGCGCGCCCTCGACGGTGTGGACCTGGAGGTCCAGGCCGGCGAAGTCCACTGTCTCCTCGGGCAGAACGGCGCCGGGAAATCCACCCTCATCAAGGTGCTCGCCGGGGCCCACCAGCCCGACGGCGGCGAGATCAGCTGGCGCGGCGAACCGGTCGCGCTGAAGTCGCCCATCGCCGCCATGCGGCTGGGCATCGCCACCATCTACCAGGAACTCGACCTGGTCGAGGGCCTGTCCGTCGCCGAGAACGTCTTTCTCGGCCATGAACCCACCACCGCCCGCTTCGTCGTCCGTACCCGTGAGGGCCGCACGGCCGCCGCCGCGCTGCTGAAGCGGCTCGGCCACCCGGAGATCGATCCCGCCCGACCGGTCGGCGGACTGTCCGCCGCCCAGCAGCAGATCGTCTCCATGGCGAGGGCGCTCTCGCACGACGTACGGCTCATCGTCATGGACGAGCCGTCCGCCGCACTCGACCCGGACGAGGTCGACAACCTCTTCCGTACCGTCGCCTCGCTCACCGCCGACGGCGTCGCCGTCGTCTACATCTCGCACCGCCTGGAGGAGATCCGCCGGATCGGCGACCGGGTGACCGTGCTCAAGGACGGCCGCGCCGTGGCCGTCGGGCTGCCCGCCGAGTCCACCCCGACACACGACATCGTTGCCATGATGACCGGCCGCAACGTCGAGTACGTCTTCCCGCCGCGCACCGCCGACCGCGCGGCAGAGGCCGGGACGGAGCCCGTCCTGAAGGTCGAAGGACTGGCCAGGAAGGGCGAATTCGAACCGGTGGACCTGGAGTTGAGGCCCGGCGAGATCGTGGGCCTGGCCGGACTCGTCGGCTCGGGACGCTCCGAGATCCTGGAGACCGTCTACGGCGCCCGCAGGCCGAGCGCCGGGCGGGTGACCGTGGCCGGGAAGCCGCTGCGGCCCGGCAGCGTCCGCGCCGCCGTCGCCGCCGGAATCGGCCTCGCCCCCGAGGAACGCAAGGCGCAGGCCCTGCTGATGCTCGAATCCGTCACCCGCAATGTCTCCGTCTCCTCGATGTCCCGCTTCGCCAGGGCGGGCTGGATCGACCGCGGGGCCGAACGCCGGGCGGCCCGCGAGGCCACCCGTGAGCTCTCGCTGCGCCCCGACAACCCGGACACCCCCGTCCGTACGCTCTCCGGCGGCAACCAGCAGAAGGCGGTCCTGGCCCGCTGGCTGCTGCGCGGCTGCCGGGTCCTGCTGCTCGACGAACCGACCCGCGGCGTCGACGTGGGAGCCCGCGCCGAGCTGTACGCCGTGATCCGCCGGCTGGCCGACGAAGGCCTCGCCGTCCTGCTCGTCTCCAGCGAGGTGCCCGAAGTGCTGGGCCTCGCCGACCGGGTGCTGGTGCTCCGGGAGGGCCGCGTCGTGCACACGGCCGACGCCCGGGAGCTCGACGAGCACCGCGTACTCGACCTAGTGATGGAAGGGAGCCCTACGTCATGACGCAGCCCGTTTCCCCGACGCAGCAGGGCAGGCCGGACAAGGGGGCCGCCGCCCCGGTCCCCGGACCCCGGAAGAAGGACGGACCCGCGCGCGGCGGCGGCCTGCGCCTGGACGTCCGCAACCTGTCGCTCCTCGGCGTCCTCGCCGCGCTGGTCGTCGTCGGCGGATTCACCGAGCCCGACGCCTTCCTGGACACCGGGAACCTTCAGCTGATCCTCACCCAGTCGTCCGTCATCGGGGTCGTCACCGTCGGGATGACCTTCGTCATCACCAGCGGCGGCATCGATCTGTCGGTCGGCGCGATGGTCGCGCTCGCCTCGGTATGGGCGACCACGGTCGCCACCCAGGAGTACGGCTTCGCGGGGATCCTGTTCACCGCGGTGATCGTCGGAGTCGGTGCCGGGCTGGTGAACGGGCTGCTCATCGCGTACGGGCGGATGGTGCCGTTCATCGCGACGCTGGCCATGCTCGCCTCGGCCCGTGGGCTCGCGCTCCAGATCACCGACGGCAGGACCCAGATCGTCACCGTCAAGTCGGTCCTCGACCTGGGCCTGCCCGGTTCCTACTTCCTCGGCATCCCGCCGCTGGTGATGATGTTCGCCGCGGTGACCGTCGTCGGCTGGCTGGTGCTGAACCGTACGACCTTCGGACGGCGCACGGTCGCCGTCGGCGGCAACGCGGAGGCCGCCCGGCTGGCCGGCATCGACGTACGGCGCCAGCGGCTGTACCTCTACCTGCTCTCCGGACTGTGCTGCGGCATCGCCGCCTTCATGCTGATCATCCTGTCCGGCTCGGGGCAGAACACCAACGGCAATCTGTACGAGCTGGACGCCATCGCGGCCGTGATCATCGGCGGCACCCTGCTCAGCGGCGGGCGCGGCACCATCGTCGGCTCCGTGCTCGGTGTGCTGGTCTTCACCACCATCACCAACATCTTCGCGCTCAACAATCTGCAGAGCGACGTCCAGCAGATCGCCAAGGGCGCGATCATCGTCGCCGCCGTCCTGGTCCAGCGCCGCACATCGGCGCACGGCGAGACCTGACCCACCGCCTCACCCACCGCGCCTCCCGCCCCACGCGACATGCCACGCAACGGATGAAGGGTTTGACAGCCATGCCAGAAACCAGCCGCAGACGACTGCTCTTCGGCACCGCAGCCGTCTCCGCGGGCGCCCTGCTCACCGCCTGCACCAGCAACGACCCCAAGCCCGAGGACACCGACACCGCCAAGACCGCCGGCCCCGCCGCCGACGACAAGCCGGGCAAGCCCGTCACCATCGGCTTCGCGGGTCCGCAGGCCGACCACGGCTGGCTCAACGCGATCAACGAGAACGCCAAGTCCCGGGCGGCCAAGTACTCCGAGGTGACACTGGAGTCCACCGAGGGATCCAACGACACCGCCGCCCAGATCGGCCAGGTCAAGACCCTCATCAACAAGAAGGTCGACGTCCTGGTCGTCCTCCCGGCCGACGGCAAGGCGCTCACCCAGGTCGGCCTGGAAGCCATGCGGGCGGGCATCCCCGTCGTCAACCTCGACCGGATCTTCGCCTCCCCGCAGGCCTACCGCTGCTGGGTCGGCGGCGACAACTACGGCATGGGTCTCAACGCCGGCACGTACATCGGCGAACAGCTCAAGGACAAGGCGGACGCCAAGGTCGTCGAGCTGGCGGGGATCGACAACCTGGAGCTCACCAAGCAGCGCAGCCAGGGCTTCGCCGACGCGCTGAAGAACTACCCCAACATCAAACTGGTGGCCCGTCAGGCCGCCGACTTCACCGTCGAGTCCGGCCAGGCGAAGATGGCCCAGCTCCTCCAGGCGCAGAAGAGGATCGACGCGCTGTGGAACCACGACGACGACCAGGGCGTGGGCGCGCTGCGGGCCATCCAGCAGGCGGGCCGGGACGAGTTCCTGATGGTCGGCGGCGCCGGGGCCAAGTCCGCGATGGACGCCATCAAGGCCGACAACAGCGTCCTGAAGGCCACCGTGCTCTACCCGCCGACGATGGCCGCGTCCGCCATCGACCTGGCCCGTGCGCTGGCCCAGGGCAAGGGCGTCGGCGGCCTGGCGGAGCTGGAGATCCCGACCAGCCTGACCCTCTACTCGGCGGTCGTCACCAAGGAGAACATCGAGCAGTACCTGCCGACGGGCTTCAGCTGATCCGCCCCGCAGGAGGGTGCTGACCCTCCTGCCGCACCCATCGAACGACCGACGAGGAGGAAGCCCCGATGGCCCGTAGGGAAGAGACGGATCAGGAGGCCGCAGCGCCGCCGACGCAGCGGCCGGCGACGAGTGTGCCGGTGCTCGGAGTCGGCATGGTCGGATACGCGTTCATGGGCGCCGCCCACTCACAGGGCTGGCGCACCGCGGGACACGTCTTCGACCTGCCGATGAAACCGGCGCTCGCCGCGGTCTGCGGCCGCGACCGGGCCGCGGTCGACGCGGCCGCCGCCCGCCTCGGCTGGGCCGCGGCCGAGACCGACTGGCGCGCGCTCATCGCCCGGGACGATGTGCAACTCGTCGACATCTGCACCCCCGGCGACAGCCATGCCGAGATCGCCATCGCCGCCCTGGAGGCGGGCAAGCACGTGCTGTGCGAGAAGCCGCTCGCCAACACGGTCGCCGAGGCCGAGGCGATGACCGAGGCCGCGGCGCGCGCGGCGGCCCGCGGCCAGGTCGCCATGGTGGGCTTCAACTACCGCCGGGTGCCCGCGATCACCTACGCCCGGCAGCTGATCGCCGAGGGACGGCTCGGCACCCTGCGGCACGTACGCGCCGCCTACCTCCAGGACTGGCTCGTCGACCCCGAGGCGCCGCTCACCTGGCGGCTGGAGCGCGAACGCGCCGGCTCGGGCGCGCTCGGCGACCTGGGCGCGCACCTCGTCGACCTGGCCCAGTATCTGGCGGGGGAGCCACTGGTCGGGGTGTCGGCGGTCAGCGAGACCTTCGTGCGCGAACGGCCGCGGCTCGCGGGCCCGTCGGCCGGGCTGTCCGGAGCGGCGGAGGCCGGTGCGCGAGGGGCGGTGAGCGTCGACGACGCGGCACTGTTCACCGGCCGGCTCGCCTCCGGGGCGCTGGCCTCGTTCGAGGCGACCCGGATGGCGGCCGGACGGAAGAACGCACTGCGGCTGGAGATCAACGGGGAGCGCGGCTCCCTCGCCTTCGATCTGGAACGGCTCAACGAACTGTCCTTCCACGACCACACCGAACCCGCCGCCACGGCGGGATTCCGGCGCGTCCTGGTCACCGAACCCCAGCACCCCTACCTGGAGGCGTGGTGGCCGCCGGGCCACGCCCTCGGCTACGAGCACACCTTCGTCCACCAGGCCCGCGACCTGGTGCGGACGATCGCCGAAGGGAGCGACCCGGCACCGTCGTTCGCCGACGGACTCCAGGTGCAGCGGGTGCTCGCAGCGGTGGAGGAGAGCGCCGAGAAGAACTCCGTACACACCCCCGTGGTTCTCTAGGAGGCCCTGCCCATGCCCCGTCCCTTCACGCTCTTCACCGGCCAGTGGGCCGACCTGCCGCTGGAGGAGGTCTGCCGGCACGCCCGCGACTTCGGCTACGACGGCCTCGAACTCGCCTGCTGGGGCGATCACTTCGAGGTCGACAAGGCGCTGTCCGACCCCGGCTATCTGGAAGGCCGGCGCCAACTGCTCGACAAGTACGGACTGAAGTGCTGGGCGATCTCCAACCACCTGGTCGGCCAGGCCGTCTGCGACGACCCGATCGACGAGCGCCACCGGGGGATCCTGCCCGCACGCATCTGGGGCGACGGCGAGCCCGAAGGGGTCCGCCGCCGGGCCGCCGAGGAGATCAAGGACACCGCGCGGGCGGCCGCCGCCTTCGGGGTGCGTACCGTCGTGGGCTTCACCGGCTCGTCGATCTGGCACCTGGTCGCGATGTTTCCGCCCGTTCCGCCGCACATGATCGAGCGGGGGTACGAGGACTTCGCCGAGCGCTGGAACCCGATCCTGGACGTCTTCGACGCGGAGGGTGTGCGGTTCGCCCACGAGGTGCACCCCAGCGAGATCGCCTACGACTACTGGACAACGCACCGCGCCCTGGAGGCCGTCGGCCACCGTGCGGCGTTCGGGCTGAACTTCGACCCCAGCCACTTCGTCTGGCAGGACCTGGACCCGGTCGGCTTCCTGTACGACTTCCGGGACCGGATCTACCACGTGGACTGCAAGGAGGCACGCAAGCGCCTCGACGGCCGCAACGGCCGGCTCGGCTCGCATCTGCCCTGGGGCGATCCCCGGCGCGGCTGGGACTTCGTCTCGGCCGGGCACGGTGATGTGCCCTGGGAGGACGTCTTCCGGATGCTCCGGTCCATCGACTACGACGGGCCGGTCTCCGTGGAGTGGGAGGACGCCGGGATGGACCGGCTGGCCGGCGCGCCGGAAGCGCTGGCCACGCTGAAGCGGTACGACTTCGACCCGCCGGCGGCGTCGTTCGACGCGGCCTTCGGGGGCGGCGACTGACCGACTCCCGCCGGGGGCGGTGGTTCCCGGGGCCGGGACGTGCCAGGAGGAAGCTCCGGGGCCGTCCCGCGCCCACCCCTGCCCTCGTCGCGCTTTGTCCTGGCGCAGGAAAAAGTTCAACCGGATCGCTGCGCAAGGCCTTTCCGTCCCGGACGAACAGGTCTACGGTCCACAACGTGTACACGACATGACTCGGGTCGCCGGTGTCCCCCACGCACCCCGGACGACCCGCGCGGCAGTCCCCGCGCAGCACGGCACGGCAGCACCTCGCCCGTACAACCGGCACACCCCGGAGGACACTCGTGCACCGAACCACCAGCCGAAACAGGAGCAGAACACGGCTCCGCGTCCGCAAATCCCTCGCGCTGTTCACCGGCGGTCTGCTCGCCGCGGCCACCCTGGCCCTGGGCGCCACGCCCGGAGCAGCCGCGACGGGACCGTCCTCGCCGGCCGCCACCGATGCGGCGGCCGAGGAGTTCCAGCAGGTCACCCTCGCCAAGGGAGTCGCCGAGACCGGCGAGCCCATGACGCTGGCGGTGCTTCCCGACCGCAGCGTCCTGCACACCGCGCGCGGCGGCGAACTCTGGCTCACCGACAGCGGCGGCGACACCACCCTCGCCGGCGTCCTGCCCGTCTACTCCCACGACGAGGAGGGCCTCCAGGGCGTGGGCGTCGACCCGGACTTCAGCAAGAACCGGGCGATCTATCTCTACTACGCGCCCCCGCTGGACACCCCGTCCGGCGACGCCCCCGAGAACGGCACCGCCGCCGACTTCGCCAAGTTCGACGGTGTGAACCGGCTCTCGCGCTTCGTCCTCAAGGAGGACGGCACGCTCGACACCGCCAGCGAGAAGAAGGTCCTCGACATCCCGGCCTCGCGCGGCATCTGCTGCCACGTCGGCGGTGACATCGACTTCGACGCGCAGGGCAACCTGTACCTGTCGACCGGCGACGACTCCAACCCGTTCGCCTCCGACGGCTACACCCCGATCGACGACCGGCCGGACCGCAACCCCGTGTTCGACGCCCGTCGCAGCGCCGGGAACACCAACGACCTGCGCGGCAAGATCCTCCGCATCAAGGTCGCCGACGACGGCACCTACACCGTCCCCGACGGCAACCTCTTCGCCCCGGGCACCGACAAGACCCGGCCCGAGATCTACGCGATGGGCTTCCGCAACCCCTTCCGCTTCACCGTCGACAAGCCCACCGGCATCGTGTACGTCGGTGACTACGGACCCGACGCCGGCGCCGCCGACCCGAAGCGCGGACCGGCCGGACAGGTCGAGTTCGCCCGTGTCACCAAGGCCGGCAACTTCGGCTGGCCGTTCTGCACCGGGAAGAACGACCCGTTCATCGACTACGACTTCGCGACCAAGACCTCCGGTGCGGCCTTCGACTGCGCGGCGCCCAAGAACACCTCCCGGTACAACACCGGGCTGGTCGATCTGCCGCCGGCCCAGCCCGCCTGGATCCCGTACGACGGCGCGTCCGTGCCCGAGTTCGGCACCGGCTCCGAGTCCCCGATGGGCGGACCCGTCTACCACTACGACGCCGCCCTCGACTCGCCGGTGAAGTTCCCCGAGGCGTACGACGGCAACTTCTTCGCCGGTGAGTTCGGCCGGCGCTGGATCAAGCGCATCGACCAGGACACCGAGGGCACGGTCAGGTCCATCAACGCCTTCCCGTGGTCGGGAACCCAGGTGATGGACATGACGTTCGGCCCCGACGGCGCGCTGTACGTCCTGGACTACGGCACCGGCTACTTCGGCGGCGACCAGAACTCGGCGCTCTACCGCATCGAGAACGCCACCGGCGGACGATCGCCCATCGCCGAGGCGACCGCCGACAAGACCTCCGGGACCGCACCCCTCAAGGTCGCCTTCTCCTCGGCCGGAACCTCCGACGCCGACGGGGACACCCTCAGCTACAGCTGGGACTTCGGCGACGGAGGCACATCGACCGCCGCCGACCCGACGTACACGTACAAGAAGAACGGCACCTACACCGCCACCGTCACCGCGACCGACGCCACAGGACGCACCGGCTCGGCCAACGTCCATGTGACGGTCGGCAACACCGCCCCCAAGGTGAACCTGGAACTCCCCGGTGACGGGCAGCTGTTCACCTTCGGCGACGAGATCCCGTTCAAGGTGACCGTCACCGACCCCGAGGACGGAACCGTCGACTGCTCCAAGATCGAGGTCCGCTTCATCCTCGGCCACGACAGCCACGGCCACCCCATCACCTCGGCGCACGGCTGCTCCGGCACCATCAAGACGGAGATGGACGGCGGACACGACCCCAACGCCAACATCTTCGGCGTCATCGACGCCTCGTACACGGACGGCGGCGGAGGCGGCCAGGCACCGCTGTCCGGCCACGACCAGTCCGAGCTCCAGCCCCGCCACCGGCAGGCCGAGCACTACGGCGACTCGCACGGCGTCGCCCCGCAGAACAAGGCCACCGCGCACGGCGGCAAGACCGTCGGCGACATCCACAACGACGACTGGATCTCCTTCAAGCCGTACCTCCTGACCGGATCCACCAAGCTGACCGCACGGATCTCCTCCGGCGGCGCCGGCGGCTTCCTCGAAGTCCGGACCGGCTCCCCGACCGGCAAAATCCTCGGCTCCGCACCCGTCCCGGTGACCGGTGCCTGGGACAACTTCCAGGACATCGACGTACCGCTGCGCGGCGTCCCGAAGAAGTCCACCGAACTGTTCCTGGTCTTCAAGGGCGGCGCCGGAGCGCTCTACGACATCGACGACTTCGAGCTCTCCAACAGCGCCCCGGACAGGACCGCCAAGCGGATCCTGGTCTTCTCGAAGACGGCCGGCTTCCGGCACGACGCGATTGCGGACGGCATCGCGGCGCTGAAGGAACTCGGCAAGGACAGCAACATCACCGTCGACGCCACGGAGACGGCCGGTCAGTTCACCACCAGCAACCTGGCCCGCTACGACGCCGTCGTCTTCCTCTCCACCACCGGCGACGTGCTCAACGCCGACCAGCAGAAGGCGTTCGAGAACTACGTGGCCACCGGCGGCGGCTACATGGGCGTCCACGCGGCGGCGGACACCGAGTACGACTGGGCGTTCTACGGCGGACTCGTCGGGGCGTACTTCTCCTCGCACCCCGCCATCCAGCCCGCCACCGTCCGCGTCGAGGACCACGACCACCCGGCCACCGCACATCTCGGCGACGAGTGGAGCCGCACCGACGAGTGGTACAACTACCGCACGAATCCACGAGGTCAGGCCAAGGTCCTCGCCACCCTCGACGAGACCACCTACACCGGCGGCACCATGAAGGGCGACCACCCCATCACCTGGTGTCAGACCTACCAGGGCGGCCGCTCCTTCTACACCGGCCTCGGCCACACCAAGGAGTCCTACGCCGAAGCGGACTTCCGCAAGCTGCTCCTCGGCGGCATGCGGTACGCGGCCGGTCAGGTGAAGGCCGACTGCAAGCCGGACACCGGCTACCGGTCGATCTTCAACGGCAAGACGCTCGAAGGCTGGAAGCAGGCGGGCCCCGGGAAGTTCGACGTCGTCGACGGTGAACTCCGCTCCGAGGGCGGCATGGGCCTGCTCACCTACCAGGCCAAGGAGCTGGGGTCGTACTCGCTCAAGCTCGACTGGAAGATGCAGGGCGACGACAACTCCGGTGTCTTCGTCGGCTTCCCGGAGTCCGACGACCCCTGGTCCGCGGTGAACAACGGCTACGAGGTCCAGATCGACGCCTCCGACGCGCCCGACCGCACCACGGGCTCGATCTACACCTTCAAGGCGGCCGACGCCAAGGCCCGTGACCAGGTCCTGCGGCCGCCCGGCCAGTGGAACAGCTACGAGATCAAGGTCAGGGGCGAACGCCTCCAGGTCTTCCTCAACGGAGTGAAGATCAACGACTTCACCAACACCGATCCGGTACGGAGCCTGAAGAGCGGCTACATCGGCATCCAGAACCACGGTGCCGACGACCATGTGTCCTTCCGCAACATCCAGCTGAAGGAACTGCCCTCGGCGTAGGGCTCCCACCCCGGCGACGGCGGGCGGGAGAGATCACCACAGCCCCGCCCGCCGTCCCGGACCGGTTCCCACTCCCTCATCGCACAGCGCCACTCGCTCTGCCCAGCCAGCACCCCCAGTCAGGGAGGCAGCCCGTGTCAGCACCCGCCGTTCGTACCGGAGTCTGGTTCATCGGAGCACGCGGCTCCGTCGCCACCACCGCCACCGCGGGGCGCGCGGCGGTCGCGGCAGGGCTCCACCCGGCGGCAGGCATGGTCACCGAGACCCCGCCCTTCGCCGACAGCGGGCTGCCCGCGCTCACCTCACTCGTCTTCGGCGGACACGACACCACCGGCTGCCCACTGCCGAAACGGGCCGAGGCACTGGCCGCCGGGGGAGTGCTGCCGCACGGACTGCCTTCGGCGGTGCACGCCGAACTCGCCGCCGCGGACGCCGGGATCCGGCCCGGCGGGCCACTGCCCGGCGACACCCGCAGCGACGAGGAACTCATCGCCGCCTTCGCCGCCGACCTCACCGACTTCACGCACCGCAACGAACTGGCCAGAACGGTCGTCGTCAACGTGGCGTCCACCGAACCCCTCCCGGACCCGGGCGAGGAGCGGCTGCCCGCCAGCTCGCTCTACGCGGCGGCCGCACTGCGGGCCGGCTGCCCCTACGTCAACTTCACCCCCTCCACCGGGCTGCGCACCCCCGCCCTCCAGAACACCGTCGCGGACTGCGGACTTCCTCACGCGGGCCGCGACGGCAAGACCGGCCAGACCCTGCTCCGCTCCGTACTCGCCCCGATGTTCGTGCAACGCGCCCTGCCCGTACGGGCCTGGTCCGGCACCAACCTGCTGGGCGGCGGCGACGGAGCGGCGCTCGCCGACCCGGGCGCGGCGGCCGCCAAGAACGCGGGCAAGGAACGGGTACTGGCCGACACCCTGGGCACCGCGCCCGAGGGCGAGGTCCACATCGACGACGTTCCGGCCCTCGGCGACTGGAAGACCGCCTGGGACCACATCGCGTTCGACGGGTTCCTCGGCGCGCGGATGGTGCTCCAGACCACCTGGCAGGGTTGCGATTCGGCACTGGCCGCGCCGCTGGTACTGGATCTGGCGAGGCTGGTGGCCCGCGCCCACGAGCGGGGACTGAGCGGCCCGCTGCCGGGGCTCGGCTTCTACTTCAAGGATCCGGACGGCGGCCCGGCCGCGCTCTTCGAGCAGTACCAGGAACTGCTCGCCTTCGCCGGGACGCTGCGGGGGGAACGATGACGGCACGTGCCTGGGCGGAACTGCTGCGGGTGTCGGCGCTGTTCACGGTCCCCGGCGACGCGCTGGCCGGGGCGGCGGCGAGCGGCCGGCGCCCCAACGGCTCGACCGCGCTCGCCGTCGGCGCCTCGCTCTGCCTGTACGAGGCGGGCATGGCGCTCAACGACTGGGCCGACCGCGCGGAGGACGCCGTCGACCGCCCGCACCGGCCGATTCCCTCGGGGCGGATCGCACCCGGAGCGGCCCTGGCGGCGGCGGGCGCGTTGACCGCCGCCGGGCTCGGGCTCGCGGCCCGGGCCGGCCGCCCTGCCCTCGCGGTGGCCACCGGACTGGCGGCCACCGTGTGGGCGTACGACCTGCGGCTGAAGCACACACCGGCGGGGCCCGCGGCGATGGCCGCCGCCCGCGGGCTCGACCTGCTGCTCGGAGCCACCGCCACCGGGGCGGCGGGTCGGACGACGGTGCCCGGGGCGGGGCCGGATCCGGCCC
>NZ_JBCEWQ010000072.1:0-42745 GCF_038448545.1 Streptomyces sp. CLV115 | reverse complement strand
ACCCCCATCCGCCCCTCCCCCTCGGCCTGGGCGAGCCGCCCGTCCGGGATTCCGGGGCCGTCGTCCCGGACCGTCACGATCACCTCGTCCGGCCAGTCCTCGACGAGGATCCATGCCTGGGCATTCTCCCCCGCGTGGACCCTGACATTGTCCAGGGCGGCACTGACAGCGGCCGCCAGCTCCGTCGCGGCCGCGGCGGCCAGCAGCACCGGAGCGCCCGGCTCCGCGAAGCTGACCCGGGATCCGGCGTGCGGGGCGAGCAGCGCGCGCAGGTCGCGGTCGGCCTGTTCGGACGGTTCGTCGTCGACCTCGACGCTGCGGACCACCGCGCCCTCGGCGGCGTCCTCGGAGACCCGGGTGGTGGGCACGAGACCGCTGGAGACCAGGGTGCGCAGGGCGACCTCCTGTTCCCCGGCCATCCGGCCCAGTTCGGCCGCCTCCCCGCCGATCGCGGTGCCCCGGCGCTGCACCATCGCCAGGACCTGGAGCACGCTGTCGTGGATGTCCCGGGCCAGCCGTTCCCGCTCGCGGGTGGCGGCCTCGATCTCCAGGGCGCGGGCCAGGGTGCGCTCACTGGCCCTGGCCACCTCGATGACGTACCCGATGGCGATGGAGGCGACCCAGACCAGCAGCACGTTGTGGAAGGTGTCCCGGCTGGGATGACCGCGCTCGACGATGTTGGCGACGGCGACGAAGCTCGACGCGAAGGCCGCCCAGCGCCAGCCGCCCTTGATCGCGAAGGCCAGCACGGAGCCCGCGGTCCAGATCGACGGCAGCGTCGGGCCGTCCATCTGCTGGGCCTCGAAGTCGGCGAGCGGGGTGAGGAGTATGCCGGTGAGCGCGACGGTCAGATCGGCGCCGAGGAAGCGTTTGGTGCAGGCGGTGGCGTTCGAGACCTTCGGGAGGGTGGCGAGCGTCCAGACCACCAGCACCGCCAGGAAGGCGACGGCCACCCACGGCCGGTCGTACTTCTCCCGGCCGAAGACGGCGAGCAGTACCGCGTACAGCATCGTCAGGATGCGATACGCGGTCAGCGCACTCCACAGCGGCTGCTCGACCGACATGCGTACGACCCGCTCGCGCCTGGCCACAAACCCCACCCCCTGGACGGAACGGACGCGTTCACGCGCCGTACCGTTCCCTCACCCCTGCGTCGCGGACCCGGTGCCCTTGTGCTTCTCCGCCTCGGCGCGGCGCTTGGCCTCGTCCGCGATCTGCCGCTTGGCCGCCGTCGCGTAGATGTCGACGTACTCCTGGCCGGAGAGCTTCATGATCTCGTACATCACCTCGTCGGTGACCGAGCGCAGGATGAAGCGGTCCCCGTCCATGCCGTGGTAGCGGCTGAAGTCGAGCGGCTTGCCGATCCTGATCCCGGGGCGCATCAGCTTGGGCATCACCTGGCCGGGCGGCTGGATCTTCTCCGTGTCGATCATCGCGACGGGGATGACGGGCGCCCCGGTGGCCAGCGCCACCCTGGCCAGCCCGCCGGGCTTGCCCCGGTAGAGACGGCCGTCGGGCGAGCGGGTGCCCTCCGGGTAGATGCCGAAGAGGCCGCCGCTCTCGATGACCTCGATGCCCGCCTTGATGGCCGCCTCACCGGCGCCGCGGGCGCCCGAGCGGTCCACCGGGAGCTGGCCGACGCCCTTGAAGAAGGCGGCGGTCAGCTTGCCCTTCACTCCGGGGGCGGTGAAGTACTCGGACTTGGCGATGAAGGTGACCTTGCGGTCCAGGACGGCCGGCAGGAAGAAGGAGTCGGAGAACGACAGATGATTGCTCGCGAGGATCGCCGGTCCCTGCGCGGGGATGTTCTCCAGGCCCTCCACCCATGGCCGGAAGGCGAGCTTCAGTGAGCCGCCGATGGAGAACTTCATTGCGCCGTAGATCAACTCGGGTGCCTCCTGTGTGCTGTCCGACAGACCTTAACCCGTGGGGCGCCCGCGCTCCCGCCCGGCACGGAGCCGCTGCGGCGGCCGCAGCGGGTGACGGCCCTGGTCGGTGTCGGTGACGGCCCTGGTCGGTGTCGGCCCGGTCGCGTACGGTGAAGTAATCCTCTGCACTCCCCCCTTTCGCTCCCCCGCGAGCCTCACGAACAGGAGACCCCGGTGCCGGTCCTTCCCGGAGCCGAGCCGTTCCGCCACGAGGGCGGAGAGGTCGGCGTCCTCCTCTGTCACGGATTCACCGGTTCCCCGCAGTCGCTGCGCCCCTGGGCCGAACACCTGGCGGAGCGCGGGCTCACCGTCTCGCTGCCCCTGCTGCCGGGGCACGGCACCCGCTGGGAGGACATGCAGCTCACCGGCTGGCAGGACTGGTACGCGGAGGTGGACCGGGAGCTGCGCGCCCTGCTGGAGCGGTGCGCCCAGGTCTTCGTCTTCGGGCTGTCCATGGGCGGCGCGCTGACGCTGCGGCTGGCGGCGAAGCACGGGGACGCGATCAGCGGCCTGGTGCTGGTCAACCCGGCCAACAAGGTGCACGGCCTGTCGGCGTACGCGCTGCCGGTCGCCCGCCATCTGGTGCGGACGACGAAGGGGCTGGCGAGCGACATCGCCCTGGCCGGGTCCGACGAGGTGGGGTACGACCGGGTGCCGCTGCACGCGGCGCATTCGCTGCGGAAGTTCTTCCGTCTGGTCGACGCCGAGCTCCCCCAGGTCACCCAGCCGCTGGTGCTGCTGCACAGCCCGCAGGACCACGTGGTGCCGCCGGCCGACTCGGCCCGCATCCTCAGCCGGGTGTCGTCGACGGACGTCGAGGAGATCCTGCTGGAACAGAGCTACCACGTCGCGACGTTGGACCACGATGCGGAGCGGATCTTCGACGAGAGCTACCGGTTCATCGGCCGCCTCGCCCCGAGCGTCGGAAAGAAGGGGAGCACGTCAGGTGGCTGAGCACGACGCGGAGCGCGCGGGCAGCGAGGAGGAGCGCGAGCCTCTCCCCGCGGAGGGAGCGGCCGTGCCCGACGACGGCACGGGCCCGCAGGACGGCGCGGCACAGCAGGCGGCACCGGGCGCCGACGGCACCCGGTCCGAGCCACCGGTCGACGAGGACGCCGCGTGGCAGGCGATCGTCGCCGGGTACGGCGAGGAGCCGCCGGACCCGCCGGGCGCCAGGCCGTTCAGGTCGATCGAGGATCTGGCGCTGCCGGAGGACGACCAGCCCGTCCTGGATCCGGACAAGGGGATCGGTACGAAGTCCGCGAAGCCGCCGGAGAAGCCGCTCGGCAGCTCGGTGGTCTTCGCGCCCGGAGTCATGGGTCCGCGCGACTACGAGGTCGCGGAGCCGAAGGACGACGATCCGGACGGCAGCGACGAGGGGCATTTCGTCCCCCCGGAGCCGCCGCCACTGCCGGAGGCCGATGTCACGGCGAAGTTCGCCTGGCTCGCGGTCGTCGGCGGTCCGGTGCTGATGCTGATCGCGGTGCTGCTGCGGTGGGACATGACCTGGTGGCTGACGACGGTCTGCGTCGGCGGCTTCCTGGGCGGTTTCGTCACGCTGGTGGCGCGGATGAACGACGACGACGAGGACGGCGACGACCCCGGGCGCGGGGCGGTCGTCTGAGACGGGGGCGGAGCACGGGTGTCAGGGCAGCATCGCGGGCACCCGTAGCACCGCCAGTACCGGCAGGTGGTCGGTGGCCGCCCGCAGGTCCGCCTCGGTGACCCCGGGCAGCCCGGCGGGGACTCCGCAGCCGAGCACCTCGATCCCCTCCGTCGCGAAGATCGCGTCGATGCGCCGTCGCGGGTGGTCCGGCGAGTAGGTGTGCTCCTCGCCCCACGGCCGGACCGCCCAGCAGTCCTGGAGCCGCCCGGCCAGCCGCCGGAACGCGCCCCCGGTCGGTACGTCGTTGAGGTCACCGGCCGCGATCGCGTGCTCGACGCCCATGTCGTCCAGCCGCTCCAGCAGCATCTCGGCCTGGGCCAGGCGTTCGTCCCGTTGCAGGCTGAGATGGAAGCTCAGCAGTCCGATCCGGGCGCCCGCGATCCGTACCACCGAGGTGGCGAAGCCCCTGCGGTGCAGCCCTGGGGTGAGTGGCAGCAGCACGTCCTGCGTCCGCTCCACGGTGGCCCGCAGCGAGCAGAGCAGCAGCGGCCCGGACGCCGTGGCACCGCCGCCGAGCACGACCAGGTCGGTACGGGCCGCGAGCCAGGCCGCGCGCTTGCGCCAGCGGAAGAACCGCGGCGCTTCCTGGACGAGGACGAGGTCGGGGGCGCAGGCGGTGATGACGCGGGCCAGCGCCTCGCGGTCGTCGCGCATCGACCGGATGTTGTAGCTGAGCACTCTGATGACGGCCGAACCGTCCGGCTCGGTACGGGAGTCGGGCAGTGGCGTCAGGACCATGCGCCTCACGATACGACGGACGCCCGCCGCTGCCACAAGGGCGCGACGGGCGTCCGGGTTCGCTGCGGTCCGGCCGGCTCAGCCCTGGCGGGCGAGGTCGGCCGCGCCCACCAGACCGGCCTCGCCGCCCAGTTGGGCCGCGAGGACCTGGGCGTGCGGGCGCCATTCGCCACCGATCAGCCAGCGCCGGAACGACTTGCGGATCGGGTCGAGCACCAGCTCGCCCTCGTCCGAAACACCGCCGCCGACGATGAACGCGGACGGGTCGAAGAGCGAGGCGAGGTCGGCCAGTCCGGCGCCGGCCCAGCGGGCCAGCTCGCGGAACGAGTCGACCGACACCGGGTCGCCCTGCCGGGCGGCCTGGCTGATGTGCTTGCCCTCGATGCCGTCCACCGTGCCGTCGCCGAGCGACAGCAGGATCGTGGCGTTCTCCGGGGTGGCGTTGGCGCGCTGCTTGGCGTACCGGACGAGTGCGCGTCCGGACGCGTACTGCTCCCAGCAGCCCTGGCTGCCGCAGCCGCAGAGCAGACCGTCCGGGACGACCCGGATGTGGCCGAACTCGGCGGCCACGCCGAAGCGTCCGCGGCGCAGCTTGTTGCCGATGATGATGCCGCCGCCGAGGCCGGTGCCGAGCGTGATGCAGATGACGTCGTCGTGGCCCTGGCCGGCACCGAAGCGGTACTCGCCCCAGGCGGCGGCGTTGGCGTCGTTCTCGACGACGACGGGAAGGCCGACGCGCTGTTCGACCTTGTCCTTCAGCGGCTCGTGCCGCCAGTTGATGTTCGGCGCGAAGAGCACGGTGGCGCGCTTGTCGTCGACGTATCCGGCGGCGCCGATGCCGACGGCCTCGATCCGACGGCCCTCGCTCGCACCGGACACGGCCGAGGCGATGGCGTCGACGATGCCTTCGGCCGTCGGCGGGGTCGGCACCTTGTGCGTCGAGAGGATCCGGCCCTCTTCGTCGACCACTCCAGCCGCGATCTTCGTGCCGCCGATATCGACGCCGATGGTGAGTCCCATGAATCCCTCAGTTCCGGTCGAGCCCCGCTGAGGCCAACCGTACCCGAGCCGGGGGCCCGGCCCTTTCGGCGCCCGGTCAGTCCAGGTCGATGTGTTCGCCCGCGGCGGGGCCCTCGTCACGGGGGTCGGAGGGGTTGTCGGCCTTCTTCTCGGGGCCGGCGGGGTCCTGGGCGCCCTGGGTCCAGCGGCGTTCCTGGCCCTCGACGGCGGAACGGTAGGCGGCGAGGAGTTCGCCGCCGGCCGCGGCGATGTGGTCGAAGACGTCCGGGTTGCGCTCGATGACGGGCTCGACCGCGGACTTCGCCTGCTTGATGATCTGCTGCACGGTGCCCTGGGCCGCCGCGCCGAACAGCGGCGACTGGAGGGACGAGAACTTGTCGGCCACGGCGTCGACCAGCTTGCGCAGTTCCTCGGCGGCGGAGCCGGGCGGCGGGCCGTGCTGGGCCCGGCGGCGGGCCTTCTCCGCTTCGAGGTCCTCGGCGCAGGCCTTCGCCCACGCGTCGTCGTCGACGGGACGATCGGTGGCATCGCTCATGGCGGACTCCTGCGACGTGGTGTGCCGGCGGCCCGGCATACGGGGCACGTACTACCGACGTTACCCGAAGCGCGACGCGCCGTTCAGCCCGTCCTCGGCCACAGCCCGGGGTCCGGCGTGAACCGGACCCGGAGCACCCCGTCGGTGAGGGCGGCGCCGGAGACGGTGCAGCGGCGCAGTCCGGACTCCAGCGGGACGATCCGGTGGAACGGGCCGACGGTGAGCAGCAGTTCGTCGCCGCGGCGGACCAGCTGGAGGTCCTTCTTGGCGGCGCCGGGCAGCGGCAGGCACCAGACGAGGACCGGGTCGCCGTCGCCGGACGGCGGGCCGGTGGTCACGATCCGGGCGCCGGGCAGCAGCCCGTCGAGGCCGTCCGGGCTGTCGGGGCTCTCCACCCACCAGGGGTCGTCGGCCCGGCCGGGGCCCCGGCCCTCCAGTCCCGCGGCGAGTCCGCCGTCCGCGCGGGAGGCGTCGGCCGCGGTGTCGAGGCGGGCGAGGTCGTCGGGGCCGCGCGGGTCGCGGCCGAGGTGGGGCACCTCGCGCAGCGCGGCGTCGGGCGCCCACTCCTCGTACCAGTGGTCGACGGTCTTCTCCTGCTGGGCGGCGAGCTCCGCGAACCAGGGGTCGGCCGAGTGCCTGGGCAGCACCCGGTTGACCGCGAGGGCGTCGACCCGCAGCCCGTGCAGGGCGAGGCCGGTGCGGGCGGTGCGCAGGGCGTCCTCGGCGGCGGGGCCGGGCTCCGCGACCAGCCGGACCGTGGTGTCGCGGGCCTCGATCAGGGTCTGCACGGCGGCCAGCTCGGCGTCCCTGCGGGCGGCCGCCTCGTACAGCCACTGGGCGGGCATGGGCACACCGGCGAGCTGGGCGAGCATCGGGCGCAGGGCGCGGGCGGCCTGGCGTTCCGGGGGGAGCAGCCGGCGCAGATAGCGGCGCAGCTGTTCGGGGAGGGCGAGCAGGGCGAGTGCTTCGCGCAGGGGTGGCAGGTCGACGACGAGGAGGTCGTGGCCGGCCCGCGACCAGTCGCCCTCGGCGGCGCGGCGCAGGCTGTGCAGCAGGGCGAGCTGGGTGCTGCCGGGGAGCTCGGTCAGCTCCTCGCCGTCCAGCCGGTTCCCGCCGAGCAGGTCCAGTACGACGGAGGCCTGGTCCTGGAGGGCGAGGAGTTCGCCGCGGAAGTGCTCGCCGGAGTCGATGCGGGCGGACCACAGCCCGTCGGTGACCTCGGTGGGCTCGGTGTCCTCGGGGAAGCCGGGTATGCCGTCGGCGGTCAGCAGCAGGGTGCGCCGGCCCCGGCGGGCGGCGGCCAGCGCGGTCGCCGCCGCGACGGTGGTACGGCCGGCGCCGCCGGGACCGGTGACGAGGACCGTACGCATCCGGGTCAGGCCTTCGGGACGGACTCGACGCGCTTCTTCAGTCCGGCCAGGGCCCGGTCGATGATGACCTTCTCGGCCTTGCGCTTGATCATGCCGAGCATCGGGATCTTGACGTCGACGGTGAGCCGGTAGGTGACCTCGGTGCGGTCGCCGTCGCCGAGCGGGGCCAGTGCGTAGGAGCCGTCGATGGCGCGCAGCATCTGGGACTTGACGAGGGTCCAGCTGACCTCGTAGTCGCCGATCCAGGTGTAGGCGAGGGTGTGGTCGTCCTTGATCGCTCCGGCGTCGAGGACGAGCCGGACCTTCTCGGCGCGGCCGCGGTCGTCCTCGGCCAGGACCTCGGCCTCCTTGACCTCACCGGTCCACTCCGGGTAGCGGGCGAAGTCGGCGATCACTCCCATGACGTCGGCCGGTGCCGCCTCGATCGTGATGCTCGAGCTGGTGTGTTCAGCCATCGCCGTGGCTCCTCCAGTGCGGTGTACCGGTGCGTCGGCAGATGCCTGCCGTCAGAAGGCTATCGCGTGTGCGCGGCGCCTCGTTCCAGGGTCCGGCGCCGGTGTGGTCACCACTCCAGGGACCAGGGCCTGCCGGTGGACGCGAAGTGGCCGACGTTCACACATTCGGTGGCGCCGATCCGCATCCGGCGCACCAGCGGCTGGTGGACGTGGCCGAACAGGGCGTACCGGGGGCGGGTCCGGCGTATGGCGTCCAGCAGGGCCCGGCTGCCGCGTTCGAAGCGGCGCGCCACCGTGTCGTACGTCAGCTCCGGCACATCGGGCGGGATGTGGGTGCAGAGCACGTCGACCGGGCCGAGCGCCTCGATCTTCGCCGCGTACTCCTCGTCGCCGATCTCGTACGGGGTCTTCATGGGGGTCTTCAGCCCGCCGCCGACGAAGCCGAAGACGCGGCCGCCGATCTCGGCCCGTTCGCCGTCCAGGACGGTGGTGCCGGGATGCGCATACTCGGACCACAGGCCGGGGATGTCGACGTTGCCGTAGGTGGCGTACGTCGGGGTGGGGAAGGCCGCGAAGAGCTCGGCGTACTGCTTGCGCACCGCCGAGACGATCGCCGCGTTGCGGTCCCGGCCCGCCCACAGGCCCCGGCCGAACTCGCGGGCCTCCTCGAAGCGGCGCGCGGTGCGCAGCGCGACGATCCGGTCGGCGTTCTCCACTCCGAAGAGGTCGGGGAAGATGCCGCGCGAGTGGTCGGCGTAGTCGAGGAAGAGCACCAGGTCACCGAGGCAGACCAGCGCGTCGGCGCCGTCCCCGGCGCGGGCCAGCGCCTCGGTGTTGCCGTGCACGTCGCTGACCACATGGATACGCGTGCGCTGTCTGGTGCTGTCCGGTCCGGCTCGCATGACGATCACCCTAGGACCCTCCCGGTCACCTGGGTAGAGGCCGCCGGACCTGCGAAAATCTTCGCCCGGTCATACGGGTGGACTACTGTGCGCCCAAGGATCACCGTGATGTGTGACGCGTAAGACATCTGGCCGGAACCCCCTATCGGGAACCGAGTACTGGTGGGTAACGTCCGGGCAGTCCAGTCGTGCTCACCCCACTGAGCACCTGCCAATCTTGGACCGCAGCCGGTGCGTCACACAGAGCCGTGGCACCGGAGCCCGATGAGGAGCAGCAGTCTTGCGCGAGTTCAGCCTTCCGGCCCTGTACGAGGTCCCCTCGGACGGCAACCTGACGGATCTCATCCGCCGCAATGCCGCTCAGCATCCCGATGTCGCGGTGATGAGCCGCAAGGTGGGGGGCGCGTGGACCGATGTGAACGCCGCGCAGTTCCTGGCCGAGGTCAGAGGCGTCGCCAAAGGGCTGATCGCTGCGGGCGTCGACGCCGGTGACCGGGTGGCCCTGCTCTCGCGCACCCGTTACGAGTGGGTACTGCTGGACTTCGCGATCTGGAGCGCCGGCGCGGTCACCGTCCCGGTGTACGAGACCAGTTCGCCCGAGCAGATCCAGTGGATCCTCGGTGACTCCGGTGCCACCCTGTGCCTGGTGGAGTCCGAGGCGCACCAGGCCTCCGTGGTCTCCGTCCAGGCCGATCTGCCGGCCCTGAAGGGCATCTGGCAGATCGAGGACGACGCGATCCGCGGGCTGACGGCGATCGGGGAGGACGTCTCGGACGAGACGCTGGACCTGCGGACGACGAGCGCCAAGGCGGACGACCCGGCCACCATCGTCTACACCTCGGGCACCACCGGCCGCCCCAAGGGCTGTGTGCTCACGCACCGCAGCTTCTTCGCCGAGTGCGGCAACGTGGTGGAGCGGCTGAAGCCGCTCTTCCGTACCGGTGAGTGCTCCGTTCTGCTCTTCCTGCCCGCCGCGCACGTCTTCGGGCGGCTGGTCGAGGTGGCCGCGGTGATGGCCCCGATCAAGCTCGGCTGCGTACCGGACATCAAGCACCTCACCGATGAACTGGCCTCGTTCCGGCCGACGTTGATCCTCGGTGTGCCGCGGGTCTTCGAGAAGGTGTACAACGCGGCGCGCGCCAGGGCGCAGGCCGACGGCAAGGGGAAGATCTTCGACAAGGCCGCGAACACGGCGATCGCCTACAGCCGCGCGCTGGGTACCCCTCAGGGCCCCCCGCTGGGCCTGAAGCTGAAGCACAAGGTCTTCGACCGGCTGGTCTACGGCAAGCTGCGCGCGGTGCTCGGCGGGCGCGGCGAGTACGCGATCTCCGGCGGCGCGCCGCTGGGCGAGCGGCTCGGCCACTTCTACCGCGGCATCGGCTTCACCGTCCTGGAGGGCTACGGCCTGACCGAGACGTGCGCGGCCACCGCCTTCAACCCGTGGGACCGGCAGAAGATCGGTACGGTCGGCCAGCCGCTGCCCGGTTCGGTGGTGCGGATCGCCGACGACGGCGAGGTGCTGCTGCACGGCGAGCACCTGTTCACCGGTTACTGGAACAACGAGGCGGCGACGGCCGAAGCGCTGGCCGACGGCTGGTTCCACACCGGCGACATCGGCACGCTGGACGAGGACGGCTATCTCGCGATCACCGGCCGCAAGAAGGAGATCATCGTCACGGCGGGCGGCAAGAACGTCGCTCCCGCGGTGATCGAGGACCGGATCCGCGGGCACGCCCTGGTCGCCGAGTGCATGGTGGTCGGCGACGGACGGCCGTTCGTGGGCGCGCTGGTCACCCTGGACGAGGAGTTCCTGGGCCGCTGGGCCGCGGAGCACGGCAAGCCGGCCGGTTCGTCGGCGGTGTCGCTGCGCGAGGACCCGGAGCTGCTGGCCGAGGTGCAGCGGGCGGTGGACGACGGGAACGCGGCCGTGTCCAAGGCGGAGTCGGTGCGCAAGTTCCGCATCCTGGACTCGCAGTTCACCGAGGAGGCGGGCCACATCACGCCGTCGCTGAAGCTGAAGCGGAACGTGGTGGCGAAGGACTTCGCGGACGAGATCGAGTCGATCTACCGGGGCTGACGACCGGGACGTACCTGCGAGAGGGCCCGCACGGCGTGTGCGGGCCCTCTCGCGTACGTGGCTCAGAGCAGCGCCCGCAGCCGCTCGGCGAGCAGGTCCCAGCGCCACTTCTCCTCGACCCAGGCCCGCCCCCGCTCCCCCATCCGCTGCCGCAGCTCCGGGTCGCGCAGCAGCGTGACGATCCGGTCGGCCGACTCCTCGGCGCTGCCGCCGCGCACCACCCACCCGGTCTCGCCGTCGAGCACCGCGTCGGGCGCGCCGCCCGAGTCGCCCGCCACCACCGGCAGACCGGTCGCGGAGGCCTCCAGGAAGACGATGCCGAGCCCCTCCACGTCGAGGCCGCCGCGCCGGGTGCGGCACGGCATGGCGAAGACGTCGCCCGCGCCGTAGTGGGCGGGCAGCTCCTCCCAGGGCACCGGTCCGGTGAACCGCACGGACTCCCCGACCCCGGTCTCCTCGGCCAGCCGCCTCAGCTCCTTGTCGTACGGTCCGCCGCCGACGATCAGGAGCACCGCGTCCGGCACCTGCGCCAGGATCGCGGGCATCGCGAGGATCAGCGTGTCCTGGCCCTTGCGCGGCACGAGCCGGGACACACAGACGACGACCGGCCGGTCCGAGAGGCCGAGCCCGGCCCTGGTCCGGTCCCCGCCCGAGTCCGGGTGGAAGGTCTTCTCGTCGACGCCGGGCGGCAGTTGGACCATCCGCGCCGCGGCCCCGGGGGTGAGCGCGGGGGCGATCCGGGAGCGGGTGTACTCCCCCAGGTACGTGATCGTGTCCGTGCCCTCGCCGATCCGCCGCAGCAGCTGCCGGGCCGCGGGCAGCTGTGCCCATCCCGCCTCGTGCCCGTGGGTCGTGGCGACCAGGCGGCGGGCGCCGGCCCTGCGCAGCGCCGGTGCCATCAGCCCGAGCGGGGCGGCGGCACCGAACCAGACGGAGGTGCAGCCGTGCTCGCGCAGCAGCCGCACCGCGCGCCGGGTGACCCGGGGGGTGGGCAGCAGCATCGTGACGGGGTCGCGCACGACGGTGAAGGGCTGCTCGGCGTCGAAGGCGGCGGTGGCCGCGCGGCCTTCGGGGGTCCGCTTCCAGGTGGAGGCGTACACGACGACCTGTGCGGGATCCAGGCGCAGCGCCATGTTGTGCAGGAATGCCTGGATGCCGCCGGGGCGGGGCGGGAAGTCGTTGGTCACGATCAGGGTCTTGTCCATCCCGGCCGACAGTACCGGCAGCCCGGCCCGATGGCTCTCGCGCGCCCCGGGCGGGCATCATGGCTCCTCGTACCCGGCCAGTACCCACCGGGTACCCCCCGACCAGAACGGATGAGGCCGTCATGACGGGATCGACCGGCGCGCGGCTCGCTGTCGCGGTGTGGGCCCTGACCAGGGTCGCGCTGCTGCTCTGCGTCACCAAGGTGATCACGCTGCCCGGACCGGACGTGACCAGCGATGTCTCGGTGATCTACCACGGCTGGTCCGAGGTCCTGAAGACCGGTACGTATCCGCAGTCCGACGTCACCTGGCAGTACCCGCCGCTGGCCGCGCTCGCCGTCCTCTCCCCCGCGCTGCTGCCGTTCCTGGACTACGCCTCGGCCTTCTTCGTCCTCGCGTTCGTCTGCGACCTGCTGGTGCTGGGGCTGCTGCTGTACGCGGGCCGGGGGGACGGCCGGTGGCCGGCCGGCGCCTGGGTGTGGGTGGCGGGGGTGCCGCTGCTCGGCACGACCGCGTACGCCCGCTACGACGTGATGGTCACGGCGGTCGCGGTGGCGGCGCTGCTGGCCGGGCTGCGGCATCCGCGGGTGCTGGGGGCGCTGGCCGCCGTCGGCGCGCTGCTGAAGGTGTGGCCGGCGCTGATCCTGGCCGGTACGGCGCGCGGGCGGCGGACGCGGCTGGCGTGGACGGCCGCGGCGGTGACGGCGGCCGGGCTGCTGGTGGTGTGCACCCTGGCGATGCCGGGGGCGCTGGCCTTCCTGGGGTTCCAGCGCGACCGGGGCACCGAGGTCGAGTCGCTGGGGGCGCTGGTCTTCCATGTGGCGCGGCAGTTCGGCTGGCAGGGCCGGGTGGAACTGCACTACGGCTCCCTGGAGTTCCTGGGCCCGCACGTGCCGCTGGTGAGCACGCTCGCCCTCGGTCTGTCGGTCCTGGCGTTCGGCTGGCTGCTGCTGTGGCGGCTGCGGGCCCGTGAGTTCGGCATGAGCACCCCGGCGGACGCGGCGTTCGCGGCGGTGCTGCTGTTCACGACGACGAGCCGGGTGATCAGCCCCCAGTACATGCTGTGGCTGGTCGGTCTGGCGGCGGTCTGCCTGGTGTTCCGGGACAGCCGGATGGTGCTGCCGGCCGGTCTGGTGCTGGTGGCGACGGGCGTCACCCAGTGGGAGTTCCCGCTGGGGTTCGTGCATGTGGTGACCAGCGACGCGACGGGCGTGACGCTGATGTTCCTGCGCAACGGCCTGCTGGTCGCGGCGACGCTGATCGCCTGCCGCCGGCTGTGGCGGCAGACGGTCACCGGGGCGGCGCGCGAGGGCGGTCCGGCCGCCCGGTCCGGCCTCGGCCGGGCGGCGGAGCCGGTCGAGGCCTGAGCCGCCCGGCCGTTCAGCCGAGCGTGGTGCGCAGGTGGTCGCGCCAGAGCGCGGTGAAGTCCTCGGGAGTCGTGTCGAGCACCTCGTGCATGGCCTGCTCCACCGCTCCGTCCCGTCCCCGGTGCCCTCCGACGGCCCGGTAGAAGGCGAACAGCTTCTTCTCGCCCCAGTGGTCGGCGATCAGCTCGCAGGCCGCCCAGGCGCCCTCGTACGCCCTCGCCAGGCGCGCGGGGTCGCCCGCGAAGCCGAAGTCCTCGTCGGTGGGGAGCCCGGCCGGCAGCTCGCCGCGTGCGACGGCATCCGCGAGTCCGGGCGCGATCTGTGCGGCGGTGCGGCCCTCGCGGAGGTAGGCCGCCCGGTCGGCGAAGCCCTCGGAGAGCCAGGTCGGGGTCGCGGCGGAGGTGCGGGCGCGGGTGGCGACATGGGTGGTCTCGTGGGTGAGCACGACCCGCTGCCCGAAGGCGCCGAGGGTGCCGTACGCCTGCGGGTTGACGATCACCCGGTCCGCCGGGGCCCGGCCCGTGCCGCCGGTCCGCCCCGTGGTGACGGCGGCGATCCCCCGGTAGTCCGCGTCCGCCGCCCCCAGCAGCCCCGCCATGTCCCGTACCGTCCTCGGCACGAGCACCACCACGCGGCCCGCCCAGCGCTCCGGCCAGGCGGCCGAGACGGCGGGCACCGCGCGGTCCGCGGTCCGGGCGATCCGGTTCAGCTCCCGGTCCGAGCGGCCGACGCCGAGCACCAGGCTGTGCTGCCCGCGCACCACCCGGACGTCGCCCTGCTGCCAGAGTTCGGCACCGTCCCCGACCGCCCGGTCGCCGACGACGTACCAGCGGCCGGCCGCCCGGTCCCGCTTCAGGGCGAGCACCCGGTCCGCGGTGACCGGCGCCGCGTCGTAGCCCTTGATCCGGTAGCGCAGCTCGACGTCGGCGGTGGCCCGGTCGGTGCCCTGGGCGGTCACGTCGCGCAGCCGGTACGTCCAGGAGCCGAGCGGTACGTCGGCGAGGTTGCCGAGCTCCCGGCGCTGGGCCGCGCGCAGCGCGGTGGCCCCGGGATCCGTGGTGGCGAGGTAGGCGTCCGTGTCGTGGTCCAGCACGGCGGCGGCCCGGCGGTCCAGCGTGGCGCGGACGGCCCGGGTGGTGGATCCGGGGGCGGCGCCGTCGTCGGGGGCCGCGCAGCCGGAGACGAGCAGCGCTCCCGCGAGCAGCGCTCCCGCCGCCCGTCGCCCGCCATTCCGTCCCCGCCGCCGCCGCACCCGATCGAGGGTACGGTCAGACGCGGGTGACCGACGAGACGGGCATCATCCCGACGGGGTCGTAACGCACCGGGGCCCCGGGGTACGGGGCGTGGATCACCTGTCCGTTGCCGACGTACATCGCCACATGGCTCGCGTCCGCGCGGTAGACGACCAGGTCGCCGGGGCGGGCCGCGGAGAGCGGCACCATGTGTCCCGCGTACCGCTGGGCCTGCGAGGTGCGGGGCAGGCTGACCCCGGCCCGGGCGTACGCCCACTGCATCAGCCCGGAACAGTCGAATCCGGCCGGTCCGTTGGCCCCCCAGACGTACGGGCGGCCGAGCGCCTGCCGGACCGCCACGACGGCGGCCGCCGCCCGCGCGGAGCCGGCCGGGAGACCGGCCATGGCCGGGTACCCGGCGTCCCGGCCGGAACGCGAGGCCCGCTCGAACTCCGCCCGGTCGGCGCCGGACAGCGCGCCCAGCAGCTTCCTGGCCTCGGCGAGCTTGCGCTCGACGGTCCGTTTGTGACGGGTGGCGTCGGCCCGGCTGCGCTCCAGCTCGGCCAGCGCGCGGGCCGCCTCCGCCCGGGTCTGCGTCAGCCCGCGCTGGACCTGCTGGAGCTCCCGCAGCTCGGCGGCCTGAAGGCCGGTCAGGCGCTCCAGCACGGCCGCCCGGTCGAGGTAGCTGTCCGGGTCGGAGGAGAGCAGCAGAGCGAGCGAGGGGTCGATGCCACCGGAGCGGTACTGCGCGCTCGCCGCCGAACCGAGCACCGTACGCATCCGGTTGACCTGCTCCTGGCCGCGGGCCGCCCGGTCCTGGGCCCGGTCGACCTCGCCGCGCAGCCGGCCGATGTTCTCACCGGCCGCGTTGTACTGCTCGGTGGCCCGCTCCGCCTCGGTGTACAGCCGGTCGACGCGGGCCTTGGCGGTCCTCGGCGCGTCCTGCGGGTCGGCGTTCGCGGTGGCCGCGCCGAGGGTGGCGGCCGCGGTCGCCGCCGCGGCGGACAGAACGGTGGCCCGGACGCTCAGATTGAGGCCGGACTGTGTGGAACGGCGATGGGACACCACAGGACGCCGCACTCCCTTCCGCTGTACGCAGACGCGCGCAGCCCCTGCCGCCCGGGGCGGGCGGACCGACGACCGGGAGCTGCACGGCAGGCAGACAGTAGTCGGACGATCACGGAGCGGCCAAAGACCGCGCCGGGAGCAAGTCCGGCAGAAACGACGGCGCCCCGCCGGTGACCTGTGGTCTCCGGCGGGGCGGACTGTCGGCGCGGGCGCGGGAATTCGCCCGTTCGGGCGTCGTCAGCCGACGCGCACGCCGAACTGGAAGCTGCCCATGGTGTTCATCGACTCGAAGCGCACGACCGTGCCCGTGTACGGGGCGTGCAGAACGGTGTTGTTGCCCGCGTAGAGACCCACGTGCGAGGTGTTGTTGAAGAAGACCAGGTCGCCCGGCTTCAGCGCGCTGCGCCCGATCCGGACACCGTCGTTGACCTGGGTGTACGTGACCCGGGAGATCTGGACGTTGGCCTGGGCGTAGGCCCACTGGGTCAGCCCGGAGCAGTCGAAGGCGCTGGGGCCGGTGCCACCGCGCTGGTACGGCTTGCCCACCTGGGTCTTGGCGGCGTTCAGGGCCGCGGCACCCCAGGCGGAGGCGGGGAGTTCGTTGCCCAGGTCGACGCGGTCGCCCGCGGAGCGGCTGGCGCGCTGCTGGTCCTCGCGCATCTTCTCGCGCTCGGCGGCGGTCATCGAGTTGAGCAGGCGCTGGGCCTCGCCGAGCTTGCTCTGGAGCTTCTTCTTCTTCTCGCCGAGCGTCTTGCGGACGTCCGCGAGGTCACCGAGCTTGTCCTGGGCCTCCTTGCGCTCCTGCGCGAGGGACCGCTGCTTCTCCTGGATCTTCCCCAGGGTCTCGGTCTGCTTGGCCGTCAACTGGTCGAGGGCCGAGGCCTCGTCGAGGAAGGTGTCCGGGTTGGACGAGAGGAAGAGCTGCACCGACGGGTCGATGCCGCCGGAGCGGTACTGCGCGGCGGCGAGCGAACCGAGGCCGTTGCGGAGCGTGTTGATCTCCTGCTGGCCGCGGGCCACCTTGTCCTGCAGCGCGCCGACTTCCTTCTCCAGCTTCTGCTGCTTCTCCTTGGCGCCGTAGTACTGCTCGTTGGCCTCGCCGGCCTCGTGGCCGAGCTTCTCGACCTTCGCCTTGACCTCGCTCTTGGAGGGCTTCGGGTCGGCCTGGGCCGCCTGGGAGGACAGGGCGACGGCTGCGGCGGCGGTTGCGGTGAGCACGGTCACACGAGCGCGGCTCGGCTGCTTGGGACGACGGTGGGACGCCACGGAGGCGAGCTCCTTCTTCCTCGAGCCGCCTACCGGGCTGTGGGGGATGTGAATCCCCGGCTCCGTGCACGTCACGGACTCGGCGGTGCCTTCACCGTCACCCCGGATGGGTGATCAACCGTGCGAAGGTTCGAGGCCTGACCCTAGTGACCATCTTGTGATCAGTTCAAATCCTCGCCGGAAAAATCTCGTCACGGACCGCACTTCTTTACCCACGACGCACGGGGTGTAGCGGTGACTTGACGGTCCGTTCCCCGAATTCCCCCGAGAACCGGCAAGTGGCGCTAGACGCGCGAAAGGCGCTTCAGGAGCAAGACGGACGCAACGGGCCGGGCGCCTGCCTTGGCGACTCCGTCGGCCACTTCGCGGTCGGTGGAGACCACCACGACCGGCCTGCCCGGCGGTTCGGCGCGCGCCAGCTGACGGATGAGTTCGTCGGCGGTCACCCCGGGCTTGCTGAACAGCACCCGGACCCCGCGCGGCGGTGCGAGCAGCACCGGGGCCGCCAGCTCGGCACCGTCGAAGACGCAGGTCGTCTCCGCGCCGGTCTGCGCGGCGAGCATCGAGAGCCCGCCCAGCAGCCGCAACCGCTGCTTCTCCAGCGGCAACTGCGGATAGCCGGTCTTGGTGACGTTGTAGCCGTCGATGATCAGATGCGCCTGCGGCAGCGCGAGCAGCTGGTCGAGCAGGGCCGGGTCGGTGTCCGAAAGAGCCCTGGCGGCAATGTCCTTGGGCGACATCCGCCCCGGCTCGACCGCGTCGACGCTGTCCGCCGGACGCATCGAGGAGGGTGGCAGGGCCAGTTCGCGGCGGAGCCCGCTCGCCGCGTCGAGCACCGTGTCCAGCAGCAGCCGCAGCCGCATGTCCTCGACCGAGCGACCCTCCCTGGCGGCCCGGCGGCCCGCCTCCACGGACGCCTCGGCCTCGCCGAGCCGCGCCTTGAGCCGACGGCTCTCGCTCTCGGCTGCGGAGACCTGGGCGGCCGCCTCGGACCGTACGGTGTCGGTCTCGGCACGGCTGCGGCGCAGCGCGGCCTCGCCGCGCTTGACCTCGCTGACGGCACTGCGCAGCTTGCGCTGGAGGGATTCGGCCTCCTTGCGGGCGGCATCCAGCTCGACGCGCAGCCGCTCCGTCTCGGCCTTCGTCTGGGAGCGGGCCCGGACCAGCTCCTCGCGCAGCCGCTCCAGCTCGCGGCGGCTCTCCTCGTCGGCGCGCTCGGCGTCCGCGCGCTGGACCTCCTCACCGGCGGCGGCGACCAGCTTGACCCAGCCCGCCGGGCGCAGCACATAGGCCGCGGCAGCCACGTCGACGGGGTCGGCGGCGGCCGGCGGCGCCCCGGCCTCCAGGGCACCGGCCAGCTCCGGCTGGCCCTCCTTGAGCCGCTCGCCGATGCGCTGCCGGAACAGCGAGTCGCTCTCCAGGGCGGCCGCCATGGCGTTCCCGGCGAACTTGGCCCGCCGGGTCGGGGTGAAGCGGGCGTACTGCCGCAGCTGGGCCGGGAGTTCGGTGACCGTCAGGCCGCCGAAGGCGTCCGAGACCAGCGCGACGACCCGCCGCCGTACGCCTTCGGGCAGCGGGCGGTCGAGCGCCTCGACGGCGTCGTCGGCCGCCCCGGCCGACTCGGCGCCGCTAGCGGGCTGCTCCACCATCCGTCACCCCAAATGTCTGTGGGCGCGGCTCCGTCAGGAGTCGGCACCCGGCCTGTCCACCAGTTCGATCTGGTCCACCGCGTTGCACCAACGGCAGCGCACCGACTCGATGGTCTCACTGACCACCTCGCGTTCCTCGACGCTGGACTCACCGGCCAGGTCGAGATGGACGTATTCGACGACCTTCGAGGAGCGGGTCACGTCGAAGCGCGTGAGATTTCCGCAGAGCGTGCAGCGCCAGCGAGTCCCGTCGGTCGGCTGGGGAACCGTCGTCATCGTTGCGTCCTCTTTCGTCGAGCCTCGTGCTGCCTTGCTTCAAGGATCTCGCGGTGCGCCGTCGAACTGCGGATGTCCTGTCGTAACCCTACGGCCTCACCGTGTCCCCCCGACACGGCGAGGCGGTCTGTCCCGTTCCCTCCGCTTGCGTCATGCTCTGTTCATGATCGATCGGCGAGCTGTGACCGGCAGGCTGACCGGCGGGCTGCTACGGACGGTCACCTCCGGCGGCCCGCTGGTGACCCATGCCCTGATCGCGGTCTGCTCCCTGGTCTTCGTGATCAGCCCGCTGTCCGGCTTCAACCCGGTCCCCGGCACCGCCGACGCCCTGCTCGCCGCCCAGGCCGGGTACTTCGAACGCTGGGGCGTGATCCCCAGCGAGCTGTGGGACGGCTCCGCGCACGCCCTGCTCACCCCGCTCACCGCCCTGTTCGTGCACGGCAGCTGGCTGCATCTGCTCGGCAACGTGCTCTTCCTGTACGTGTTCGGGGCGATGACCGAGCAGCGCATGGGCCGCATCGGGTTCACCTTCTTCTACGTGATCTCCGGCTACCTCGCACTGGTGGCCTACGCGGCCGCGCACGCCACGTCCGACCAGACGCTGGTGGGGGCCTCGGGGGCGATCTCGGCGGTGCTCGGGGCGTTCCTGTACCTGTTCCCCAGGGCCCGGGTCACCAGCCTGTTCCCGTTCCTCTTCTTCCTGCCGCTGCGCTTCCCCGCCTGGATCGTGCTGGTCTTCTGGTTCGCCCTCCAGTGGCTGGCCGTCCAGGGCGCGGGCAGCGGGGGGCCGGGCGTGGCCTATCTGGCCCATGTGGTGGGCTTCGCCCTCGGCTTTCTCTACGCCTGGGGGCGTTACCGGCGTACGGATAGAGTGAAGGGACCAGCCACGGCCACCGAGGGAGAAAGCCAGCCGTGATCACCGCGATCGTGCTCATCAAAACCAGCGTGGACCGGATTCCCGAGATCGCCGAGGCCATCGCCGCGCTGGACAGTGTCAGCGAGGTCTTCTCGGTCACCGGTACGTACGACCTGATCGCCATGGTCCGGGTGCCCAAGCACGACGATCTCGCCGACGTCATCCCCGGCCGGATCAGCAAGATCCCCGGCGTCGAGGCCACCGACACCCATGTGGCGTTCCGTACCTACTCCCAGCACGACCTGGAGGCCGCCTTCGCCATCGGCCTCGACGCGTAGGCACGCACCTCACCACCCCCGCCGAAGTGCTGTGTGCCCCCGGGCCGCCCGCCGGCCTCAGAGCTGCGCCACCGCACCCCGGTCCGGGACGCAGCGGCCGTCCTCGGTGCGGTACTTCCACCGGGCGCCCTTGCCGACCAGTTCCTTGACCGCGCGCAGGAACCGCTCGATGTGCTCGTCCGGCGTACCGGCGCCGAAGCTGACCCGGATCGCGTTCAGTGAGCGCTCCCCCGGCTCGGCCTCCGGCGCACCGCACTCGCCGACCTCCTGCGGGTCGCTGCCCAGCAGGGTGCGGACCAGCGGGTGGGCGCAGAACAGTCCGTCGCGGACACCGATGCCGTACTCGGCGGAGAGCGCGGCGGCGAAGTGCGAGCTGTTCCAGCCCTCCACCACGAACGAGATGACGCCGACCCGCGGGGCGTCGTCGCCGAACAGCGAGAGCACCTTCACCTCGGGGACCTCGGCCAGGCCGGCCCGGACCGCGGCGACGAGGTGCTGCTCCCGGGCGACCAGATTGTCGAAGCCCGCCTCGGTGAGCGCCTTGCAGGCGGCGGCGATGGAGTACACGCCGATGACGTTGGGGGAACCGGCCTCGTGACGTGCGGCGGTGGAGTGCCACTCGACGTCCACCCCGCCGTCGGTGCGACGGGCGACCTTGCGCGAGGCGCCACCGCCCGCGAGGTAGGGCTCGGCCTCCTGGAGCCAGTCGGCCCGGCCGGCCAGCACGCCCGAGCCGAAGGGCGCGTACAGCTTGTGCCCGGAGAAGGCGACCCAGTCCACGTCCAGCTCGGCGATGTCGACGGGGTGGTGCGGGGCGAGCTGGGCGGCGTCCAGCACGATCCGGGCGCCGTGCGCGTGCGCGGCGGCGGCCAGCTCCTTCACCGGCCACAGCTCGCCGGTGACGTTGGAGGCGCCGGTGACGCAGACCAGCGCGGGGCCGTAGGGGTCGCGCTCCGCGAGCGCCCGCTCCAGCGTCTCGACGGCCTGGGCCGGGGTGCGCGGGGCGTTCAGGTAGGTCACCCGGGCGTCGCGCCACGGCAGCAGCGAGGCGTGGTGCTCGGTCTCGTAGACGAAGACCTGGCAGCCGGCCGGGACCACCGAGGCCAGCAGATTCAGCGAGTCGGTGGTCGAGCGGGTGAAGATCACCTGGTCACCGGCGCGGCAGCCGAGGAACTCCGCGACGGTGGCGCGGCTGTTCTCGAAGAGGTCCGTGGAGAGCTGCGAGAGGTACCCGGCCCCGCGGTGGACGCTGCCGTAGTACGGGGCGTACGCGGCGACGTCGTCCCAGACCCGCTGGAGGGCGGGGGCGCTGGCGGCGTAGTCGAGCGCGGCATAGCTGACCTCACCGCCCGTGACCAGCGGAACCGTCACATCCTTGCCCAGAACAGGCAGAGGGGCACAAAGCGACTGGTCGGCGGCAGCGGTGAAGACAGACATGGCGAACTCCCGTAAGAGGCAGGCGAATCGCATGCGCCGGCGAGTACGCGGCAGCGCAGCGGGAAAGGTGAAGAAGGGTGTGCGGAAGAGGGCCGAGGGCCCTATCGCATTCGCGTGCTCACAAGAGACTCCCTGGGGACCAGGACCCCGGGGGTTGGCATTCACAGATGCCGAGGGGCCCGCGCTTGCCGCAGACCTCGCTGCCTACGGCCTGGTCTTCACCCGGGGCACCCCGCCACGGACGGAGGGTTGCCGGACAGCGGGCCGGGGCCGTAGTCGCTGTCACTCATGACCTGCCCAGCATCTTGCCATATGTACGAAGACGCGCAAGGCGCAGTCCAGGATCCGGACTGCGCCCCGCGCCACATCTGCGCCCGTTTCAGAGCCTGCCGGGTGGCCTTCGTCCGCCCGATCAGAGGTCACCCGGCAGGCTCAGGCGTTGCTGGCCGCCACCCAGCGCTCCAGCGCCCGCGCCGCCGCACCGGAGTCGATGGACTCGGCGGCCTTCGCGATCCCGGCCGCGAGCTGCTCGTTCAGCGTGCCGTCCGTCGGGTCGAGAGCCGTCAGCGCCGCCGCCGAGTTGAGCAGCACGGCGTCCCGGGCGGGCCCCCGCTCGCCGGCCAGCACCCGCCGGGCCACATCGGCGTTGTACGAGGCGTCCGCGCCGCGCAGGGCCTGGACGGGCACCAGCTCCAGGCCGACGTCGCGCGGGTCGAACGTCTCCTCGCGCACCGCTCCGTCCCGGACCACCCAGACCCGCGAGGTCGCGGTCGTGGTCAGCTCGTCCAGGCCGTCGTCGCCCCGGAAGACCAGCGCCGAATTGCCGCGCTCGGCCAGGACACCGGCGACGATGGGCGCCATCCTCAGGTCGGCGACACCGACGGCCTGGGAGCGCACCTGGGCCGGGTTGGTGAGCGGTCCGAGGATGTTGAACGTGGTCGGCGTGCCGAGCTCCTTGCGGGCCCTGGCGACGTACCGCAGGGCGGGGTGGAACTTCACCGCGAAGCAGAAGGTGATGCCCGCCTCCTCGGCGACCTCGGCGACCCGCTGCGCGCTGAGGTCCAGGTTGACGCCCAGCTTCTCCAGCACGTCGGAGGAACCGCTCGCGGAAGAGGAGGCGCGGTTGCCGTGCTTGACGACCTTGGCGCCGGTGCCGGCGATGACGACCGCCGACATGGTGGAGATGTTCACTGTTTTGGCGAGGTCGCCGCCGGTGCCGACGATGTCGACCGTGCGGCCGGGTACGTGGATGGTGTTGGCGTGCTCGTACATCGCCCGCACCAGGCCGGAGACCTCGTCGATCGTCTCGCCCTTGGCGCGCAGGGCGACCGCGAATCCGGCGATCTGCACATCGCTCGCCTCACCGCGCATGATGCGGTCCATCGCCCACGCGGTGTCGTCGGCGGTGAGGTCCTCACCGCGCAGCAGGGGGTTCAGCACGCCGGGCCAGGTACGGTCCGCCACGCTGTCGCCGCCGATCGGGGTCACAACGTTCATGGTCCGCTCCTGGGTCCACAGCCGGTAAAAGGGATCACCCCCACCCTATCCAGCGCCGGGGACGGCAAAGAGCCCCGTCCATCGAATGGACGGGGCTCCTGCTGTGGCGATCAGTTCAGGCGATCAGTGGTGACCGTGGCCGCTGGTGATCTCCTTGTACTCCTCGACGGTGGGCTTGGCGATCTGGTTGTCCTCGCCGTAGTAGCCCTTGCTGAGCCGGGCCCGCAGCTTCTGCAGGACCGACACCTTGCGCTCGACACCGTTCTCGTCGACCGTCGGGCCGAGCTCGACCGGCTTGTACTGCTCGTGCGCGGTGAGCGTGTGCAGCTGCTCGGGACCGAGCGGCTCGTGGATCTCGACGAACTCACCGTGCGGCAGGCGCTTGATGATGCCGGACTCGCGTCCGTGCAGCACCTTCTCCTTGTCGCGGCGCTGGAGGCCGAGGCAGATCCGCCGGGTGGCGATGAACGCGAGGACCGGGCCGACGAAGATGAAGATCCGTACGAACCAGGAGATGGCGTTCAGCGACAGGTGGAAGTGCGTGGCCCACAGGTCGTTGCCACCGCCGATGAAGACGATGACGTACTCGGTGATCCAGGCGACGCCGAAGGCCGTCCGGGTCGGGGCGTTGCGCGGGCGGTCCAGGATGTGGTGCTCGCGCTTGTCCCCGGTGATCCAGGACTCGATGAACGGGTAGACCGCGATGATCGCGAGCACCAGTCCGAAGGCCATCAGCGGGATGAACACGCCCAGGACCAGCGTGTGGCCCCAGAGGTTGATCTCCCAGCCGGGCATCACTCGGATCAGACCCTCGGCGAAGCCCATGTACCAGTCGGGCTGGGCGCCGGTGGACACCTGGTCCGGACGGTACGGACCGATGTTCCAGATCGGGTTGATCGTGGCGATGGCCGCGATGATGGCGATGATGCCGAAGACCAGGAAGAAGAAGCCGCCTGCCTTCGCCATGTACACCGGCAGCAGCGGCATGCCGACGACGTTCTTGTTCGTCCGGCCGGGGCCCGCGAACTGCGTGTGCTTGTGGTAGAAGACCAGGATCAGGTGCGCCACCAGCAGACCGAGCATGATGCCCGGCAGCAGCAGGATGTGGATCGAGTAGAACCGGGCGACGAAGTCGTGACCGGGGAACTCTCCGCCGAACAGGAACATCGAGATGTACGTGCCGACGATCGGCATCGACAGGATCGCGCCCTGGGTGAACCGGACACCCGTACCGGACAGCAGGTCGTCCGGGAGCGAGTAGCCGGTGAAGCCGGTGAACATGCCCAGCACGAACAGCAGGAAGCCGAACAGCCAGTTGATCTCACGCGGCTTGCGGAACGCGCCCGTGAAGAAGACGCGCATCATGTGCACGAACATGCCGGCCAGGAAGATCAGCGCGGCCCAGTGGTGGATCTGGCGGACCAGGAGACCACCGCGGACGTCGAAGCTGATGTCCAGTGTCGAGGCGTACGCCTGCGACATCTTGATGCCCTGCATCGGCTCGTACGAGCCGTGGTACACGACCTCGTTCATGCTCGGGTGGAAGAACAGCGTCAGATACACACCCGTGAGGATGATGATGATGAAGCTGTAGAGGGCGATCTCACCGAGCATGAAGGACCAGTGGTCCGGGAAGATCTTGCGCATGTTGGCCTTGGCCAGGGAGTAGATCCCGAGCCGGCCGTCCGCCCAGTCGGCCACCCGCTCGCCGGCGGGCGCCTTGCGATTGCCCGGTGCTGCCGCACCGGGAGTGTTCGTGGTCGCAGTACTCATCCGCGCTCCCAGAATGCAGGACCGACGGGCTCTTCGAAGTCACCGAGCGCCTCGAGGTTGCCCTCGCTGTTCACGCCGATCCGCAGCTGCGGGAGGGCGTGACCGGCCGGACCGAAGATGACGCGGGCGCCGTCGGACAGGTCGAAGGTGGACTGGTGGCACGGGCAGAGCACGTGGTGCGTCTGCTGCTCGTACAGGCTGATCGGGCAGCCGACGTGGGTGCAGATCTTGGAGAAGGCCACGATTCCCTCGTGGGCCCACTCGCGCTCGCGCTTGTCCTTGATGTTGTCCGGCTCGATGCGGATGATCATCAGCGCGGCCTTGGCGATCTGGTTCTGGAAGTCCTCCGCCTCCTCCGTCAGCCCCTCGGGCATGGCGAAGGTCAGCGAACCGACGGCGACGTCCTCGGGACGCAGCGGCTCCATCGTGTTCATGTTGATGAGCTGCTTGCCCTTGGCCCACAGGGTGTTGCGGAGCTTCTTCTCCGGCAGCGGACCGAGGTCGCGCAGCAGCACGACACCGGAGAGCGGCACCAGGGCCAGCGCGCCGAACATGGTGTTGCGGATCAGCTTGCGCCGTCCGAAGCCGGACTCCTCGGCACCGGCCGCGAAGTCCGCCATGACCTTCGCCTTGACCTCGGGCTCCGCCTCGATGGCGTGCCGGTCGTCGGCGACCTCCACGTCGGACATCAGCGTGCGCGCCCAGTGGACGGCGCCGGCGCCGATCGCGAAGAGGGCCACGCCCAGGGTCAGACCCAGGGAGAAGTTGAGCGCGCTCACATGGCCGAAGGGCCAGATGTACACGATCTTGTCGACCGGGAAGATGACGTAGGAGGCGATGAAGCCGACCGTCGCCAGCATGGACAGCGTGAACATGAACGCGACGGCGCGCTCGGAGCGCTTCGCGGCCCGTTCGTCGATGTCCTGGATACGCGGCTTGTGGGCCGGCAGCCCCGGGTCGGCGAACGGGTCGTCGGCGACCTCTACCGCGCCGTGCGCGGTGCCCTGCTCAGCGGGCAGGTTCTCGTCTGGAATCTCTTGGCTACTCATGACTTCTTGGCCTTAGCGGTGTGGGCCGCGACCCAAATGGCAACTGCGATCAGTGCGCCGAGCCCGAAGATCCAGGCGAACAGACCCTCACTGACCGGCCCCAGGCCGCCCAGCTTCAGCCCGCCCGGGTTCTCCGCCTGGGCGCTGTTCACGGTCTGGATGTACGCGATGATGTCCCGCTTCTGCTGCGCGGGCATCGTCGTGTCCGGGAAGGACGGCATGCTCTGCGGGCCGGTCTGCATGGCCTCGTAGACATGCTTCGGGTCCACGCCCTCAAGGCTGGGCGCGTACTTGCCGTTCGTCAGCGCGCCGCCCTCACCGGTGAAGTTGTGGCACTGCGCGCAGTTGGTACGGAACAGGTCGCCACCCTTGGCGATGTCCGCACCCTCGGGGTTGACGTCGTTCTTGGTCGGGACGACCGGGCCGGCGCCGAGCGACGCGACGTACGCCGCGAGCTGGTCGATCTGGGCCTGGCTGTAGATGACCTTCTTCTTCGGTACCTGGGCGCCGGGCTGCTGCGCCGGCATACGGCCCGTACCGACCTGGAAGTCAACGGCGGCGGAGCCCACGCCGACCAGGCTCGGCCCGTCGGTGGTGCCCTGACCGCCGGTTCCGTGGCAGCTGGCGCAACCGACGGAGTACAGCTTCTTGCCCTCGTCGATGGCGAGGGACTGGGCGGTTTCGTCGGCCTGCGCCTTACTCGCGGGCGCAAACGCGGCGTACAGCCCCCCAGTGGCCGCCAGCGCGAGGAGTAGTACGACGACCGCCGCCAACGGATGGCGTCGTCGTGCGGAGAGCTTTTTCACGGATTACCCCGGTGTCAGGATCTTCTGCGTCGATGCTGGATGTGGTTCGGGTTCGAACCCGGTTACTTGATCATGTAGATCGTGGCGAAGAGGCCGATCCACACGACATCGACGAAGTGCCAGTAATAGGACACGACGATGGCGGCGGTCGCCTGTTCGTGGGTGAACCTCTTGGCTGCGTATGTCCTGCCCAGAACGAGCAGGAAGGCGATGAGACCGCCTGTCACGTGCAGCCCGTGGAAGCCGGTGGTCAGGTAGAACACCGAGCCGTACGGGTCGGAGGACAGCGAGAGGCCGTCCTTCTTCACCAGCTCGGTGTACTCGAAGACCTGGCCTCCGATGAAGATCGCACCCATCACGAAAGTGATCACGAACCACGCACGGAGCTTCTTCACATCGCCCCGCTCCGCGGCGAAGACGCCGAGCTGGCAGGTGAGTGAGGAGAGCACCAGGATCGTGGTGTTCGTCGCCGAGAACGGGAAGTTCAGGGCCGAAGCCATTTCCTTCCAGTGCTCCGGTCCGGTCACCGATCGCAGGGTGAAGTACATCGCGAAGAGGGCCGCGAAGAACATCAGCTCGGAACTCAACCAGATGATGGTTCCGACGCTGGTGAGGTTCGGTCGATTGACCGACGGGTGCGCGTGCCCGGTTTCTACTGTCGTTGCTGTCGCCACGACCGACATTATGTCGGTCGCTTATCCCGCCCTCACCCCGGGGGGTGCCGTTCGGTGTGTCAGCCGGGTGTGTCCTCCCCGAACGGCCCATGGAACGGCGGTCCGAACCGGTGCTGACAGGCCGTCGGGCGGAGTACGATCCGCGCATCGGTTCATGCCCGGAAAGCCCCGAAGACACAGATGTCACGGAGGAACAATGCAGCCGACCGCCACGGTCCTGGTCTACAGCGACGACACCAACACCCGTGAGCAGGTGAGGCTGGCAGCCGGGCGCAGGCCCGCGGCCGACGTGCCACCGGTGGAATTCCTCGAATGCGCCACCCTGCCGGCCGTCCTGGAGGCGCTGGACCGCGGCGGCGTCGACGTCTGCGTGCTGGACGGCGAGACGGCGCCCGCGGGCGGCATGGGCGTCTGCCGGCAGATCAAGGACGAGGTCTTCCGGTGCCCGCCGGTGCTGCTGCTGATGGGGCGCCCGCAGGACGCCTGGCTGGCCACCTGGAGCCGTGCGGACGCCGCGGTGACCCTGCCGGTCGAACCGGTCGAGTTCGCGGACGCCCTGGCCGCCCTGCTGCGCAGCAGGGCCTGCGTGGACGCCTGAGGCCCGCCGCGGCCCCGTCCGCGGTCCCTCCGAGGGGCAGCGCACCTCCCCGGTCCGGTCAGACCACGGGACGCAGTCGCGCCGCCTGGATCGTGTCCGTACGGTCCGGGGCGGTGTTCTTCTGCAGGGCGCTGCCCTTCAGCCATTTGGCCCAGGACAGGTTCCAGTCCCCGAAGCCGTTGTCGAACGGCGTCATCGTCTCGCCCTGGCTGCCCACGACCGTGACGATGTCGCCCGGGCGCACGGTGTTGTAGAACCACTCGGCCTGGCTGGTGCTCATGCCGGTACAGCCGTGGCTGACGTTCGCGTACCCCTGCGAGCCGGTGGACCAGGGGGCCGCGTGCACGTACTCGCCGCTCCAGGTGACCCGCGTCGCGTAGTAGACCTGCAGGTCGTACGAGTCGGACGAGCCCTCCGCGATGCCGATCGTCTCCCCGCGCATACGTACGCGGTATTCCTTGCCCAGCACGACCTTGACACCGTTTCGGGTGGAGAAGCCGGGCTTGCCGGTGGTGACCGGAATGGTGTTGATCACTTTCCCGTCGCGCTTGACCGTCATCGAGTGCGTCGCGGCGTTCGTGACGGCCTCGATGCGGTCGCCCGTGGTGAGCCGCAGCGGCTTGGTGGGGGCTCCGTAGAGGGCGTCGGTGACCTTGACGCCGGCCAGGCCGCTGGTGACGTCGATGGTAGCTCTGGCGGGCCAGTAGTCCTTGGGGCGGTAGTGCAGGGTCTTGTCGTCGACCCAGTACCAGGAGCCGGTCACGGCGGGCGTCGAGCGGACCCGCAGGGCGCGCTCGACGTTGGCCCTGGAGGCCTTGTCCTTGACCGGAGCGCTGAGTTCCGCCGTGATGGGCTGCCCGACGCCGTAGGTGCCCGCCTGAGGCCCGAAGGCGACCTTCAGGAACTTCTTGGCGGACGTGGTCCCGAAGGAGAGCGTACGGCTGCCGGGAGCACCGTCGTCGTCCTCCACACCGACCCGGACGGTGTACCGGGTACCGGCGGCGAGCGGGAGCGTGGAGTGCCACCGCTTCCCGTCCGCGTCGAGTTCACCCGCGAGGTGGCGGCCGGTCGTGTCGACGGCCGACACGTCCGTGATCCGGCCGTCGTCGCCGTTGACGGTGACCTCCAGCGGTTTGCCGGGGTCGACCTTCCCGTCGCCGTCCGACGCGTTGGCGGAGATCTCGTCCGCCGCGTCGTACGGCTTCTCCGCGAGCGGGTGGCCACCGGACCCACCGCAGGCGGTCACACCTGCGACCAGGGACACGACCAGCAGAGTGCAGCTCACTACGGGGCGGTTGCGCGGCGTGTGGTTCATGGACCCACGCTATGAAGATTCATCCGTTTCAGCGCGCGGTGTGACTGCGAACGGGGGACCCGCACTCCTCTCGGTGGAGAAGTGCGGGCCCCCCGTCAGGTGGAGCGGTGACGCAGTGTCACTGGGTGCGGTTCTCACCGCGGTAGTACTCGAAGACCCAGCCGAACAGACCGATCAGGATGATCGGGGTCGAGAAGTAGAGCAGCCACCAGCCGAAGACGATGCCCAGGAAGGCCAGGGCACCGCCGACCGCCAGCGAGAGCGGCTGCCAGCTGTGCGGGGAGAAGAACCCCACCTCGCCGGCCTCGTCCGCGACGTCGGCTTCCTTGTTGTCCTGCGCCATGGCGTCGACCCGCCGGGCCGTGAAGGCCAGGTAGAAGCCGATCATGACGCTCAGCCCGAAGCCCAGGACGAGCGCGGTGGTACCGGCCGGCTCCTTCGACCACACGCCGTACGTGATGGCCATGGCGAGGATGAAAACACTGAGCCAGATGAACATCTTGCCCTGGATCTTCACTTGCCGGCCTCCTTGCCACCAGCGAGGGCCTTGTCATCCTCGGAGTGGTGCTCCAGCTGTTCGAGCGCCGAGATCTCCGGGTGGTGCAGGTCGAACGCCGGGGATTCGGAACGGATCCGCGGCAGGGTGAGGAAGTTGTGCCGCGGCGGCGGGCAGGAGGTCGCCCACTCCAGGGAGCGGCCGTAGCCCCACGGGTCGTCGACCTCGATCTTCTTGCCGTACTTGGCGGTCTTCCACACGTTGTAGAAGAACGGCAGCATCGACAGGCCGAGCAGGAACGAGGAGATCGTCGAGATCGTGTTCAGCGCGGTGAAGCCGTCGGCCGCGAGGTAGTCCGCGTAACGACGCGGCATGCCCTCGGCGCCCAGCCAGTGCTGCACCAGGAACGTGCCGTGGAAGCCCACGAACAGCGTCCAGAACGTGATCTTGCCGAGCCGCTCGTCCAGCATCTTGCCGGTGAACTTCGGCCACCAGAAGTGGAATCCGGAGAACATCGCGAAGACCACGGTGCCGAAGACGACGTAGTGGAAGTGCGCGACGACGAAGTACGAGTCCGAGACGTGGAAGTCCATCGGGGGCGAGGCCAGGATCACGCCGGTCAGACCACCGAAGGTGAAGGTGATCAGGAAGCCGACGGCCCAGAGCATCGGTGTCTCGAAGGACAACGACCCCTTCCACATCGTGCCGATCCAGTTGAAGAACTTCACACCGGTCGGTACCGCGATGAGGAAGGTCATGAACGAGAAGAACGGCAACAGCACGCCGCCCGTCACGTACATGTGGTGCGCCCACACCGTCACGGAAAGACCCGCGATGGCGATCGTCGCGCTGATCAGGCCGATGTACCCGAACATCGGCTTCCGGCTGAACACCGGAATCACCTCGGAAACAATTCCGAAGAATGGCAGGGCGATGATGTACACCTCTGGATGGCCGAAGAACCAGAAGAGGTGTTGCCAGAGCAATGCGCCGCCATTGGCCGCGTCGAAGACATGCGCACCGAATTTACGGTCCGCCTCCAGCGCGAAGAGCGCGGCGGCGAGCACCGGGAAGGCCAGCAGGACCAGCACACCGGTCAGCAGGACGTTCCAGACGAAGATCGGCATGCGGAACATCGTCATGCCGGGCGCGCGCATGCAGATGATCGTGGTGATGAAGTTGACCGAACCGAGGATCGTGCCGAAGCCGGAGAAGGCCAGACCCATGATCCACATGTCGGCGCCGACACCCGGCGACCGGACCGCGTCCGAGAGCGGGGAGTAGGCGAACCAGCCGAAGTCGGCCGCACCCTGCGGGGTGAGGAAGCCGGCCACCGCGATGAGCGAGCCGAAGAGGTACAGCCAGTAGGCGAACATGTTCAGCCGCGGGAACGCCACGTCGGGCGCACCGATCTGCAGCGGCATGATCCAGTTCGCGAATCCGGCGAACAGCGGCGTCGCGAACATCAGCAGCATGATCGTGCCGTGCATCGTGAACGCCTGGTTGAACTGCTCGTTCGACATGATCTGCGTGCCGGGACGGGCCAGTTCGGCGCGCATGAAGAGCGCCATCAGACCGCCGATGCAGAAGAACGCGAACGATGTGACCAGGTACATCGTGCCGATCGTCTTGTGGTCAGTGGTGGTCAGCCACTTGATGACGACGTTTCCCGGCTGCTTGCGCCGGACCGGCAGCTCGTCCTCGTACGAGTCGTCTGCTGCCGCGGCACCCTGAGATTCGTTGAGGATGCTCACAGTTTGTTCGTCTCCGCATTCCTGGCCGGGTCAGTCTGCTCGATGCCGGCCGGCACGTAGCCCTTCTGGCCCTTCTTCGCCAGCTCCTCCAGGTGCGCCTGGTAGCGCTCCGGGGAGACGACCTTGACGTTGAAGAGCATCCGGGAGTGGTCGACGCCGCAGAGCTCGGCGCACTTGCCCATGAAGGTGCCCTCCTGGTTGGGAGTCACCTCGAAGGCGTTGGTGTGGCCCGGAATGACGTCCTGCTTCATGAGGAACGGCACCACCCAGAAGGAGTGGATGACGTCACGCGAAGTCAGTACGAAGCGGACCTTCTCGCCCTTCGGCAGCCACAGGGTCGGACCCGGGTTGCCGTTCTGCGGGTTCCGCGTTCCCGGGATGCCGAAGTCGTAGACGCCTTCCGCACCCTTGGGGAAGTCCTTGCGGAACCGGTCGGGGATGGCGTCGAGCTCCTTGGGGATCTCGTTGCCCGTGGCGGCGGAGCCGTCCACGTTCTCGATGTAGTTGAAGCCCCAGCTCCACTGGTAGCCGACCACGTTGATGGTGTGGGCCGGCTTCGGGGAGAGCGAGAGGAGCTTCGATTCATCGCGCGCGGTGAAGTAGAACAACACCGAGACGATGATCAGAGGAACCACGGTGTACAGCGCCTCGATGGGCATGTTGTACCTGGTCTGCGGAGGAACCTCGACCTTGGTGCGGCTGCGCCGGTGGAAGATGACGCTCCACAGGATCAGGCCCCAGACCAGCACGCCCGTGGCGAGCGCTGCCGCCCACGAGCCCTGCCAGAGGGAAAGGATCCGTGGTGCCTCTTCTGTTACCGGCGTGGGCATACCAAGGCGGGGGAAGTCCTTGTATGTGCAACCGGTTGCGGTCGCCAGGATCAGGCCCGCAGTCAGCACCTGCGGCAGCTTCCGCCGCATCGGGCGCCGCGACGAGCGGTCGGAGCCGTTGGGACTCACGTAGCGCCTTCCCGAGAGTCTCGCCCGCGCGGTCGGCGCGGCCGTCTTTCTGGTCGGTCGCCGCCCTGACGCGGGCAGGGGTTTGGATGTTTATGCGGACCAAACCCTACTGGACGCTATTTGGGGTCGCGCGGGGAGGGTGCCCAACGCGCCGTCCGACACCCCGAAGGGGTGGAATACGGGCCTCCGACCGCCATCTGACGCCCCCTCTCCTGGCCCCGCCGGAGGCCCGTCCCCGGCCCGGCGCCCACCTCGGGCTAGCGTGGCCGCGTGCCCTACTTCGACACCGCTTCCGCCGCCCCCCTGCACCCCGTCGCACGCCAGGCGCTGCTTGCCGCACTGGACGAGGGCTGGGCCGATCCGGCCCGGCTGTACCGGGAGGGGCGGCGGGCCCGGCTGCTCCTGGACGCCGCCAGGGAGGCCGCCGCCGAGGCCGTCGGGTGCCGCCCGGACGAGCTCACATTCACTCCTTCGGGGACTCTGGCGGTTCACTCGGGAATTTCCGGGGCGCTCGCCGGACGTCGGCGTGTCGGCCGCCATCTGGTGGTCTCCTCGGTCGAACACTCGTCGGTGCTCCATTCGGCCGCCGCCCATGAGGCCCAGGGCGGATCGGTCTCCGAGGTCCCGGTGGACCGGTCGGGTGCGGTGAGCGCGGCGGCGTACGCGGCGGTGCTGCGCGAGGACACCGCGCTGGCCTGTCTGCAGTCCGCCAACCACGAGGTCGGCACCGAGCAGCCGGTGGCCGGGGTCGCGGAGGCCTGCCGGGCGGCGGGGGTGCCGCTGCTGGTGGACGCCGCGCAGTCGCTGGGCCGGGAGCCGGTGCCGGAGGGCTGGTCGCTGCTGACGGGCAGCGCCCACAAGTGGGGCGGGCCGTCCGGCGTCGGGCTGCTGGCGGTGCGCAAGGGGGTGCGGTTCGCCGTCCAGGGTCCGGCCGACGATCGGGAGTCGGGGCGGGCGGCGGGGTTCGAGAACCTTCCGGCGATCGTCGCTGCTGCGGCGTCGCTGCGGGCGGTGCGGGCCGAGGCCGCGGCCGAGTCCGTGAGGCTGCGGTCCCTGGTGGACCGGATCAGGGCCTCGGTGCCGGAGCTGGTGCCCGATGTGGAGGTGGTCGGCGATCCGGTGCGGCGGCTGCCGCACCTGGTGACCTTCTCCTGTCTCTATGTCGACGGGGAGACACTGCTGCACGAGCTGGACCGGGAGGGTTTCTCCGTTTCATCCGGTTCGTCCTGCACCAGCAGCACGCTGACACCCAGCCATGTGCTCAGGGCCATGGGAGTGCTTTCGGAGGGGAACGTGCGGGTGTCACTGCCGAACGGCACCTCCGGCCAGGACGTCGACCGCTTCCTGGAGGTGCTGCCCCGGGTGGTGGCGGAGGTACGGGAGCGGCTGGGCGCGCCCGTCGGGCCGCCCCGGGGGGCCGCCCCGGCCGGGTCACTGGTGGTCGACGCGCTCGGGAAGCGGTGCCCGATCCCGGTGATCCGGCTCGCGAAGGTGATCGGGGACGTGCCGGTGGGCGGGACGGTGACCGTGCTCTCCGACGACGAGGCGGCGCGGCTGGACATCCCGGCGTGGTGCGCGATGCGCGAGCAGGAGTACGTGGGTGAGGAGCCGGCGGACCGCGGCTCGGCCTATGTGGTCCGCCGGCTGTCCTGACTACGAGAGGTGGGTGCGCACCTCGGCGGCGGCGTCGTGGCCGTACGCCTTGGTGAAGCGGTCCATGAAGTGGGCGCGGCGCAGCGTGTACTCCTGGGTGCCGACCGTCTCGATGACCAGGGTGGCCAGCATGCAGCCGACCTGGGCGGCGCGCTCCAGGCCGACGCCCCAGGCCAGGCCGGAGAGGAATCCGGCCCGGAAGGCGTCGCCGACACCGGTCGGGTCGGCCTTGGTCTCCTCCTCCGGGCAGCCGACCTCGATCGGGTCCTGGCCGGCCTGCTCGATGCGGACGCCGCGGGAGCCGAGGGTGGTGACCCGGTGGCCGACCTTGGCCAGGATCTCCTCGTCGGTCCAGCCGGTCTTGGACTCGATGAGCCCCTTCTCGTACTCGTTGGAGAAGAGGTACGTGGCGCCGTCGAGGAGGATCCGGATCTCGTCGCCGTCCATCCGGGCGATCTGCTGCGAGAAGTCGGCGGCGAACGGGATGCCCCGGGAGCGGCACTCCTCCGTGTGGCGGAGCATCCCCTCGGGGTCGTCGGCGCCGATCGAGACCAGGTCGAGGCCGCCGACCCGGTCGGCGACGGCCTTCAGCTCGATGAGCCGGGCCTCGCTCATCGCACCGGTGTAGAAGGAACCGATCTGGTTGTGGTCGGCATCCGTCGTGCAGACGAAGCGGGCGGTGTGCAGGACCTCGGAGATCCGGACCGAACCGGTGTCGACGCCGTGGCGGTCGAGCCAGGCGCGGTACTCGTCGAAGTCGGAGCCGGCGGCGCCGACCAGGATCGGCTCCGTGCCCAGCAGGCCCATGCCGAAGCAGATGTTGGCGGCGACACCGCCCCGGCGCACGTCGAGGTTGTCGACCAGGAAGGAGAGCGAGACCGTGTGCAGCTGATCCGCGACCAGCTGGTCGGCGAAACGGCCGGGGAAGGTCATGAGGTGATCGGTGGCGATGGAGCCGGTGACTGCGATTCGCACGGGGAGACTGCTCCTGCGGAGATCGGGGGGAACGGGTGACTGTGTTCCCGGGGCGGCGTGACAGTTCACGCTACCGGTTCCCCGGACCCGCCATGAAGGGGGAAAAACTACCCGATAGTAGGGCTTTCTTCCTGGGGCCCGCGGTGCCTACGGTGCGGATATGTCGAACCACATCGCCACGCGCGAGTCCGAGATCAGCCTGGCCGAGCTGCGCGGTGACTGCGCACGGATGGCTCCGCACTGGGTGGCCCGTCCGAAGTCCGCCCCCGCTCCGGTGGCACCGTCCCGGATTCACGGGGTCACCGTGCCCGCCGCCTCCGCCCGGCTGGTCGACGCCATGTCCGACTACGGCGACTGAGAGGCGGCCGAGACGCCCTCCTGCCCGAACGGCGGCCGAGAGGCCGCCGGGACACCCGCGCCGATCGCGCCCGACAGGCCCCGAGTCCCGCGAGGGAACCGTGCGCGCCGCTGCTCCGTCCCACCGTTGTCCCCGTCCGGGGACGGACGGCAGGCCGGACGACGGCACGTGACGGCCAGGCAGGCGAAGGAGCGATCCGGTGAGCACCGAGCGACCCGACAACGACGTGACCGGCCCCCGGCGGCGTTCGCCGCTCGCCGTGGCTTCGGTGGCGGCAGCCGTACTGCTGGCCGGCGGGGGTGGCGCGTACTGGGCCGCGACCGCGGCCGACGGCGACGGCAGGTCCGGCAGCGGCGCGGACGACGGCGGGCGGCACACCCCTCCCCCGCTGGCCCTGGGGCAGCACTCGGGCGACCCCACGGCGCCGGAGGCACCCCCGCAGGGCATCGCACCGGGCGAGCCCGATCCGAGCGGCGGCCGGGTGGTCTACCGCGCGTCCGGCAAGCTGCCCGACGGGCCGCGCACGGCCGCGGTGCGGCAGTCGGCGGGGACCGTCTCGGCGGCCGAGGTGGCCCGGCTGGCGAAGGCGCTGAAGCTGACGGGCACGCCGCAGGCCGAGGGCACCTACTGGAAGGTGGGGTCCGACGGGGACGGCTCGGGCCCGGTACTGCGGGTGAACAAGCAGGCCCCGGGCACCTGGAGCTTCACCCGGTACGGCTCCGGCGGTACGGACAACTGCCAAAAGGGGGCCGTCTGTTCGGGCGGGAACCCGGCGCCCGGCGGCAGCGGCTCCCCGGTGGGCGAGAGTGCCGCCAGGGCCGCCGCGGCACCGGTCCTGAAGGCGGCGGGGCAGCCCGACGCCACGCTGGATTCCGGCCAACTCATGGGTGCGGTACGGGTGGTGAACGCCGACCCGAAGGTGGACGGCCTGCCCACGTACGGCTGGTCGACCGGGATCCAGGTGGGTCCGGACGGTGAAGTGGTCGGCGGCAGCGGACAGTTGAAGGGCCTGGAGAAGGGCGACAGCTATCCGGTGATCGGCGCGGCCGAGGCGCTGAAGCAGCTGAACGGCCCCGCGACCCGCAAGGAGACCCGCGCGGACATCGGCGGCTGTGCCTCCCCCGTACCGCTGGACGAGAGCCTGGAGTCGCCGAAGGCCCACTGCGGGGCGCGGACCGGGGCGGAGCGGCCGACGACGACCGTGACGGTCGGCAAGGCGGTGTTCGGCCTGGCGGCGCAGTACGTGGCGGGCAAGCAGACGCTCGTACCGTCCTGGCTCTTCTCGGTGCGGCCGGCCGCCGGCGGCCGGGGCACCACGGTGACGCAGGTCGCCGTGGCGCCCTCGTACCTGGCGAGGAGCGCCCCGGCGACGAACGCCCCCACGCCGTCCCCGACGCCCCCGGGCAACGCGGAGAAGGCCCAGCGGCAGCTGCTGTCGTACAGCGCGGACGGGCGGACCCTGTCGGTGACGTTCTGGGGCGGGGTGTGCAGCACGTACACCGCGAGCGCGACCGAGAGTCCGGACCGGGTGACCGTGAAGGTGACGGAGGCGAAGCAGCCCGGGAAGAAGGTCTGCATCATGATCGCCAAGGAGCTGACCCGGACGGTGACGCTCGACGCGCCGCTCGGCGACCGGACCGTGGTCGACGCGGTGTCGGGCGGAGACGTGCCCCGCGGCTGAGCATCGGCCCCGGGTACGGCCCGGACACGACGACGGCGGCGGCCCCGGAATTCCGGGGCCGCCGCCGTTGTGCCGTTCCGCGTCGCGCTCAGGCGTACGCGCCGCCTTCAGGACTCAGCTGAAGGAGTCGCCGCAGGCGCAGGAGCCGGTGGCGTTGGGGTTGTCGATCGTGAAGCCCTGCTTCTCGATGGTGTCGACGAAGTCGATGGAGGCGCCACCCAGGTACGGAGCACTCATCCGGTCGGTGACGACCTTGACCCCGTCGAAGTCCTTCACGACGTCGCCGTCGAGCGAACGCTCGTCGAAGAAGAGCTGGTAGCGCAGGCCGGAGCAGCCGCCGGGCTGGACGGCGACGCGCAGCGCCAGGTCGTCGCGGCCTTCCTGCTCCAGCAGGCCCTTGACCTTGGCTGCGGCGGCGTCGGACAGGAGGATGCCGTCGCTCACGGTGGTGGTCTCGTCCGATACGGACATCTGCTTCTCTCCCGGGTTGTACGGAGACTGCTTGCCGACGTTGCAACCGTCGGGACCGCGGATTCATTCCGGGCCGAGCGCTTGCCTGTTCCATTCATGCTCGCACACCGGTCGGCCGGGGGGATGCGTCACATCGACACTATGGCCATCGTCAAAGTGACGTGAACCGGATATGATAGATAGCGTCAATTAGACGAAAAGGCCTCGCGGAAGCTATTCGCAGAGGCTTTCAGCAGAGAAGAAAGGGTGCGTGACGTGACCACGGCCCACCCCGTCCAGGATCTCGACGTCCAGCCGACGCCCCTCGCCCTGCTCCTGCTCGGCCGTGAGGCCGACCCGAGGAGCGAGCGCGGCGTCGAGTGCCCCGGCGACCTGCCCTCCCCGTCCGACCCGGACCTGGTGGAGCGCGCTCGCGCGGCCAAGGAGAAGCTCGGGGACAAGGTGTTCGTCCTCGGCCACCACTACCAGCGCGACGAGGTCATCCAGTTCGCGGACGTCACCGGCGACTCGTTCAAGCTCGCCCGGGACGCGGCCGCCCGCCCGGAGGCCGAGTACATCGTCTTCTGCGGCGTGCACTTCATGGCCGAGTCGGCGGACATCCTGACCACCGACGACCAGAAGGTCGTACTGCCCGACCTGGCCGCGGGCTGTTCCATGGCCGACATGGCCACCGCCGAGCAGGTCGCCGAGTGCTGGGACGTGCTGACCGAGGCCGGGGTCGCCGATCAGGTGGTGCCGGTTTCGTACATGAACTCCTCCGCCGACATCAAGGCGTTCACCGGCCGGCACGGCGGCACGATCTGTACCTCGTCCAACGCGAAGCGGGCGCTGGAGTGGGCCTTCGAACAGGGCGAGAAGATCCTCTTCCTGCCCGACCAGCACCTGGGCCGGAACACCGCGGTCCGGGACCTGGGGATGTCGCTGGAGGACTGCGTCCTCTACAACCCGCACAAGCCGAACGGCGGCCTGACCGCCGAGGAGCTGCGGAACGCGAAGATGATCCTGTGGCGCGGGCACTGCTCGGTGCACGGCCGCTTCTCGGTGGAGTCCGTCAACGACGTCCGCGAGCGGATACCGGGCGTCAACGTCCTGGTGCACCCCGAGTGCAAGCACGAGGTCGTGGCGGCGGCGGACCACGTCGGCTCGACGGAGTACATCATCAAGGCCCTGGAGGCGGCCCCGGCCGGCTCCAAATGGGCGATCGGCACCGAGCTGAACCTGGTGCGCCGGCTGGCGAACCGGTTCGCGGCCGAGGACAAGGAGATCGTCTTCCTCGACAAGACGGTCTGCTTCTGCTCGACGATGAACCGGATCGACCTGCCGCACCTGGTCTGGGCGCTGGAGTCGCTGGCCGAGGGCAAGCTGATCAACCGGATCGAGGTCGACCCGGAGACGGAGAAGTACGCCAAGCTCGCGCTGGAGCGGATGCTGGCGCTGCCGTAGCCCCGGGTCTTTCGTCCGGATCACGCCGGGCCCGCGTGCCCCGGTGCCTGATCCGGCCCGATTCGAAGGAAAGACCCTGGCCGCGAAAGGCCCCGGGGCGCTTCGGGCGCTTCTCCGGGGCCTTTCGCACAGGTGGCGGCAGCGGGCCGACTTCCCCCGTACGGCCCTCGCGGCGTCCGTGCCGTAATTACGCTGCTGCTCAACGCAGCGCACATTTCATGGGGGTACGGCACCACATGGCTTCTCGCAGCTCGGTGGACGACCTGGTGGTCGTCGTCCCGGGCATTCTCGGCAGTCGGCTGGCGGACGCGGACGGGCACGAGGTCTGGGGCCTCTCGGGCCGGGCCCTCCTGCGCGGGATCCGTACGTTCGGCCGCTCCGTCAAGGGTCTCGCGCTCCCCCCGGACCTGGGCGACGAGCACCCGGGCGACGGTGTGCGCCCGCTCGGTCCGATGCGCGACCTGCACGGACTGCTCGGCATCGGGACACTCGTGGACGGCTACGACGGCTTCCTGGAGTGGCTGGAGAACAACTTCACGCTCCGGCGGCGGCGCGAGAAGGACGAGGCGGACTCCCCCGCCAATCTGATCGGCTTCGCCTACGACTGGCGGCTGTCCTGCCGCTACAACGCGGACCGGCTGGCCGAGCGGGTGGACGAGGAGCTCGGCCGCTGGCGGGCCTCGGCGCCGGAGCGGGCGGCGGCACAGGTCGTCTTCATCTGCCACTCGATGGGCGGCCTGGTCACCCGCCACTACGTGGAGCGGTGCGGCGGCGCGGAGGTGACGCGCCGCGTGATCACGCTCGGAACGCCGTACCGGGGCTCTCTGGACGCCCTGCTCTGCCTGGTCAACGGGGTGGGCCCGACCGGTATCGGCCTCACCGCGTTCGCCCGCAGCCTGCCGTCCCTCCACCAGCTCGCCCCCGACTACGCCGCGCTGATCACCGCGCCGGGCGAGCCGCTGCGCCACGCCCGTGAGGTGACCGGCCTGCCCGGGACCGACGCGGCACTGATCGAGGACGCCGCCCTCTTCCACCGGGCGCTGCGGGAGTCCGGGGCGGGGACGGCGTACGGAGTGGAGTACGTACCGATCAGCGGGGTGCTCCAGCCGACCCCGACCACCGCCGAGGTCCGGGGCGAGAAGCTGACCGGACTGCTCACGATCGACGGGGCCGACGAGGGCGGCGACGGCCGCGTGCCCAGGCTCTCCAGCGCCCATGTGGGGGCGGCAGGACGGCCCGCGCTCACGCCCTGGGAGAAGCACGGCTCGCTCCAGAACAACACGGCGCTGCGCCAGAACCTCTACAACTGGCTCACCCCGGACCTGCCGCTCCACCGGGGCACGGAGACCGCCGACGTCCCGCTGGTGGTGGACGCCCCGGACGTGATCGCCGAGGGCGAGGTATACGAGCTGCGGGCCACGGTCCCCCAGGACGTACGGGGTCACGACCGGGTGGCCGTCTTCGCGGCGGCCGAGGGCGGACGGGCGCGGACGCTGAGCAACCTGGGCGGCGGCCGCTACGTGGCCCGGCTCGCCGGGCTGCCGGCCGGGCCGCACCGGGTGCGGGTGAGTACCGGGAACTCCGGCCATGTCGTGATGACCGCGCTGGTGCTCGTGCTGGAGGGCGGGGCGGGCGATGGTGTGTGAGACGGGTACGGCGGACGGCGAGGGACGCGAGCCGGCGGGTACGGCGGACGACGAAGCACGTGGGCCGGCGGACGACGAAGGGCGCGAGCCGGCGGGAACGGCGCTGTGCGTGGTGTGCGAGGAGTACGCCGATCGGCGGAGCTTTCCCCGGCTGACGGGGGCGGTGGCCCAGATGGCGGAGATCGCCGGGCTGCTGGAAGGCCTGGGGGTCGCGGCGCATGTGGTGGGCGGTGGGAACCCGTCCTGGGCGGCCTTCGACGAGGCCCTCACCACCTGGAGCGAGGGCCGGCGGGAGACGGGGGCGGCGAAGCCCGCGATCATCGTCTGGTCGGGGCACGGCGTGCTGATCGACGACGAACTGCGCCTCGCGCTCTGCGATCTGGATCTCGACGTCGAGCAGGCGACACGTGACGCACGCACCCTGAGGCGGGGCATCTCGGCCGAGACGCTGGTCAATGAGGCGGTGGCGTCGGGCGCGGACCAGATCCTGGTGATCATCGACACCTGTCACGCGGGGGACGCGGTGGGCCGGGGCGTGGAGAAGGCCCTGCGCCGCTGGGAGGGCATGTCGACGCCGCCCGGACAGATGAAGTGGCTGGGAATCGTGGCGAGCTGCCGGCGCAACGAGACCTCGGACGGCAGCGGCCCCCTACTCACCGCGTTGGCGGAGGTACTGAAGGCCGGCCCGGCCACCACCGAGTACCGCTCGGCATGGAGCGCCCACAACGAGCTGGTCAGCGGCCCGGACCTGCTGGCCGCGCTGAACGAGCGGTGGCGTGGCGAGGGGCAGACACCGGTGACCGCCGCCCTCGGCACCGGGCGCCCGGTCTTCCCGAACCCGCGCCATGTGCCCGGGGCCCCCGCCCGGCTGGTGGAGCACCTGGTGCTCGCGGCGCGCGGGGTCGGGTACCGCGAGGAGGGCTGGTTCTTCACGGGACGGAAGGAGGTGCTGGGCCGGATCGTCGCGTGGCTGGCGGCGGACGAGGCCGGGCTCTTCCTGGTGACCGGCCCGGCGGGCTGCGGCAAGTCGGCCGTGCTGGGCCGGATCGCGACCCTCACGGACCCCGTGCAGCGGAGGGAGACCGAGAAGTACGGGGGCCTGCGCGAGGACGACCCGGACCCGGGCCTGAACCCCGGCCGCTCCCTCGCCTCCGTACACCTGCGGGGCCTGAGCCCCCTCCAGGCGGTCTCGGAACTGGCCCGGCAGCTCGGGCTGCCCGAGCCCCGCAACACGGACGACTTCCGCGGCGAGCTCCGTGAGTCGTCCCCGCAGCCGGTGCTGGTGCTCGACGGCCTGGACGAAGTACCCGCCGAGCACCTGCGCGCCGTGATCGAGGAGCTGGTCTTCCCGCTCAGCCGGACGGGCCCGGTCCTGCTCGGCTCCCGCGACCGCGCGTTCCGCAGCCGCCTGGCGGAGGACGGGCGCGGGGACGAGACGCTGCCGGACGCCCTGACGCGGCTGATCGGCGCGGGTGTCACCACCGCGGACCTGGAGCGGGAACCGCACACCGAGAAGGACATCGGTGAGTACGTGTTCCGCCGGTGCGCGGAGGCCGGTGTCCCGCAGGACCGGGCGCGGGAGACGGGCGAGGCGGTCGCCTCGCGGGCCACGGCCGTGGGCGGCGGGTTCCTGTTCGCCCGGCTGGTGGTGGGGTCGCTGCTGGCGGGGGCGGGCGCCGCCCGTGGCGACCGGTGGCCGGCCGGTCTGCCGGACTCCATCGAGGCCGCGTTCGAGGAGGACCTGCGGGCCGGGCCGGTTCGGGTCCGGGAGGACGGCACCGAACTCCCCGGCGCCGCACGCGACCTGCTGACGGCCCTCGCGTGGACGGTCGGGCGCGGCATGCCCGCCGGGGGTGTGTGGGAGGAGGTCGCCGGGGCGCTGGGCGGCGGTGACGTGTCGTACGACGAGAGCGATGTGGACTGGCTGCTGTCCGTCTACGGCCGCTATGTCGTCGAGGACGCGGAAGGCGGGCAGGCGGTGTTCCGGCTGTACCACCGCGAGTTCGTGTCGCATCTCGCGGACCGGCCGGGGCCGGGGGGTGCCGAGGCCGGAGAGGTGGCGCTGGCCGCACTCGTCGCGCACGCCGAGCGGCGGACGGCGGACGGCGGCCGGGACTCGGTCGATCCGTATGTGCGGCGGGGTCTGGCGCTGCACGCGGCGCGGGCGGGTGCGCCGGGGATCGCGATGTTGCGGGGGCCGGCGGAGCGGGGC